>JABMRB010001263.1 GCA_013202865.1 Candidatus Nealsoniibacteriota bacterium
GCACCGACGCGGAACTGCGCGGGCGTGCCGTTTTGGATCGAGACGTCGAACTGGCCCGGCTGGCCGCTGATGCTCTCGATCGCCGCACCCAGGTGGACCGTAATCCGCGGGTGTTGCTCGATCCGGGCGATCTCGTCGGTCAGGTCGACCGGTTCGAGTTCCCGATAGGGCGGCGACATGGGGAACCGTTTGGAAAACCCCCGAACGCGACCGCCGAGTTGCGGTTCTTTTTCGACGAGCACGACCTCATAGCCGGCTCGGGCGGCCCCCATTGCCGCGGTCATGCCGCTGATCCCGCCGCCGACCACGAGGATCGTCTTGTCGATCTCTTCGTCGAACGGCTGGGGGAGTTCCGACTTTTTCGCCCGCGCGATACCCATCCGCAGGTAGTCTTCGGCGAGCATCTGCGTGTCTTCGTCGTTGGGCGGATGGGTCCACACGACCAGTTCGCGGAGATCGACCCGCGTGGTCAGGCATCCGTCGAACGTGAACGCATCGGTGTTGAACCGGGGCGAGCATCCGGCGACGACCAGGGCATTGGCCCCGAGCTCGATCTCGCCCTTGATCAGCTCGATTCCCTCGTCTTGGCACAGGCACGCATGGGTTCGGCACAGATCCGCCCCACACTCGTCGGCGACTTTTTCCAAGGCCTCGACGTCCAGCGACGTGCCGATCTCGCAACCCTGACAAATCCAAACGGCAGTCTTCTTTTCTGGCTTATCCATCGGCGTGCTCCACACAACTCTGCAGGGCTTTCAAGGCGGCGCCGGTAGCGTCCCGCACACACGACGATACTTCCACCGGCCGCTTCGCGCAACCGGCCCCCAGCAAACCGCCCTGGGGCTGATCGTTTGTAATGAACCCGTGCTCGTCTCTCTGCAAGTTACCGCCGGATTCGATCCGAACGGCCGCCTCGGCAGGAACGAGCCCCGTCGCCAAGACGACGAGGTTGACTTGCTGGCTGATCCGCTCGCCCAAGAGCGTGTCCTCGGCCTCGACCACCAGATCGCCGCCGTCGGTCTCCGTAATCTTGGCCACTTTGCCTTTGATCAACTGGAGCTTCTCATCCTTCTGCGACTCGGCCAGGAAATCCTCCAGCCGCCCGGGTGTCCGCAGGTCGATGTAGAAGACGTAAACCTCCGCGTCCGGGTATTGCTCGCGGATGTAACGGGTCTGCTTCAGCGACGCCATGCAGCAGACGCCCGAGCAGTGTTTCAGGTAGTTCTCGTCGCGCGATCCGGCACATTGCACAAACGCAACCGATTCGATCGCTTTCTCGTCCGAAGGCCGTTGGATCTTCCCGCCGGTCGGCCCGTTGGGCGACGCCAGCCGCTCCATCATCAGGTTGGTGACCACGTTGGGATACTGGCCGAACCCGAGTCCCTCGATCTTGGCGGCGTCGGGTGGGTCCCAACCGGTGGCCCAAATCACGGCCTGAACCTCCAACTCGACGGTCTGCGGTTGCTGCTCCAGTTCGATGGCCCCGTAAGGACATGCCTCGACGCACTTGCCGCATTCGGTGCCCTTGCACGCATCGCCGTCGATCACGAACTGCACCGGGTGGGCCATCTCGAACGGCAGATAGACCGCCTTGGTCGTGCTCATCCCGCAGTTGTACGCGTCGGGCCGCTCGACGGGGCAAACGTCGACGCACGCACCGCACGCGGTACACTTGCCGGTCACGCGTCGGGGATTCTGCCGGATCACCACCTGATAGGCCCCCGGCTTGCCGGCGATCTTCTCAACCTCCGCAAGCGTCATGCACCGGATCTTCGGGCTGGTGCGGATGCGGCGATAATTGATCTCCAGACCGCAACTCGGCGGGCATAGCTTGGGGAAGTACTGGTTCATCTGGGCCACACGGCCACCCAGGTAGGGATTCTTTTCGACCAGCACCACGTCGCAACCGGCCTCGGAGGCCTCGATGGCCGCGGTCATGCCGCTGATCCCGCCGCCGATCACCAGGATCGTGCCTTTCTTGCCGTTTCCGCTCATTGTGTTTCCTGCTTTCGTAGGGTGCGTACAACGCACCAAAAGGCGCCAGGTTCCGGTGCGTTTCACGCACCCTACTTTTTCTTGTCGAACAACTTCCGCTTGTCGAGGCTGCCCTTGTAGGCTTCGGCGACCTCCGGCTTCACTTTCACCGTCTCTTCGCCGAAGAGACTGAACCGCAGCCACAGGAACGAAAAACGCAGCAGCGCCTCGTCGCTGTGACGCATCTCCTCGACGAAATCTTCGTCCACGTCGAACCGCTGCGTCAGCGTGCTGTCGAAGACGAACTCCCGGAACTTGTCCAGGTCGTAACAGGCGACGAACAGCATGTGCATCTTCTCGGGCGAAAGGAAACCACCCTCCTCGAAGTACTTGTGGAGCGTCAGTTCCTTGAACGCCTCACCCCACTCGTCGTACTCGTCGATCCCTTGGTCGTCGAACCACTGGCTGACGGTCCACTCTTGCTGTTGGCCGAACCCTTGGCAGACGTCCTCCTTCAAGAGGAAGTAGAACCGCTCGCCGCGAAAGCCGTCCGGCGTGTCCTTGCTCGACGCCAGGCCCAGCGGATACATCCGGCATGGCCATGGCCGGTCGGAGTAGATACTGCATCCTTTGTCGGTCAGGAACGGACAGGTCTTGCCTTCGTCCTCGTTCATCCGC
>JABMRB010001264.1 GCA_013202865.1 Candidatus Nealsoniibacteriota bacterium
AAAGCGGTTAACAGCCGCTTGCTCTACCAACTGAGCTATCGGGGATTGGAACCTTTTACTCTACCCTCTTCTCGGAACGTTTGCAAGCGACCCACCCGAACGATGGATACGCCACCCCTCACTCGCCAGGGCGGGCGGCCGGTGATCGGTCCTTTTCCAGCACTATTCGACTCCCTTGCTCGCAAAACTCCACCCGGGTCATGAATTCCTTCATCAGCATCACCCCGCGGCCGCTGGGGGCGTCCAGACGGTCGGGATTTCGAGGGTCGGGAACCGCCAAGGGGTCGAAACCACAACCCTCGTCGGCGATCTCGATGCGGATCGACTCGGCCGTCAAGTCGCACGCCACCTGGATCTTCTTCTCCGCGTTTAGCTTGTTTCCGTGGATGATCGCGTTGACCAATGCCTCTTCCATGGCCAAATGCACTGCGAAAACCTCGCAACGGGACCAATTCTGAGACTCGAGTTGCCCGAGCACCTCACCAAGAATACGCCTGCCGGACGCCGTGTCGCTCGAGATGCTGCGATCACAGCGCCAGATCGACTGATCCTGATGCATGGGATTCGGCAATTGCAGGTGAATGGGGAGGTCCGCGACTCGACCGTCAGAAGGTTGCCAGAGCGTCCGCTTCGTCGTCCTTGATGTCAAACAGCCGATTGAGTTTCGTGATCGCGAAGACCTCGTAGATCTCGGGCCGGATGTTCGACAGTTTCAGCACACCGCCGTTGGCCTTCACTTTCTTCTCTAGAGTGATCAGCTTACCCAAAGCCGCACTCGAAAGAAAATCGACCGACGAAAAATTCAGCAGCAGCTTCTCGCGCTTTTCGACCTCCACCAGCTCGAACAGCTCCCGCCCCAGTTCCTGGATATTGATGTCTTCGATGATCTTCTGGTCGCGAAATCGGATCACGGCTACGTCGCCGACCTCGTTGACGTCCAATCGTTTATGCTCGGCCATCTAGGGACTCCTTAGAGTCTGACGTTGAGACTTCTTACCAGCCTCCACACATCTTGAAGACGGGTAACTTGGATGTGGCGGCAAGCCACATCACGCTGAACGGGAAACACACCCAATATCGTAGTTGACGCCACGTTGCCGGTCAAGCCGTGTTGCCTGCCAAGGGGTGCATACCGGGCCAGGACAACCGGTTGCTTTGGGGAAACGTGTTGCAGCGACGCAACCGTCGCGCTTCCAAAAACCATCGCTCGGGACGGCGAGCATCGGTCGCAACACGTTGTGCCACAACGACTTACGGACACAACAAAGCCGCCGCCGACACGCCGGGCACACCATTTGCCCCGCTGAGAGCTAGTAAGCACCTCCCGAGCAATCCACCCGTGGAAACGGCCCCTATGATGACGAACTCACCACTCCGCCGCCTCTTGGCCCCACTTCCAATCCTGTTTGCGGGCGTACTGGGCTGGTCGATGTCCCCACCGGCCACCGCCCAGGAGCGTGACCCTGAGGGGCCGGTCTCCGTCGACCTGGGCTCCGTCGACCCGATCAGCGTCGACCTGATCAGTGGCGCCCGGCTCGTCGGCCAACTCGACGCCCGAAGCGACCGGTCGCAACTCTGGCTCCGGGTAGAGAAAGGTTCGGCCGTATTGCTGCGGCCGATTCGATGGGAACAGGTAGCGCAGGCTCGCGTCGCCGACAAGGTTTTCACCCCAGAACAGCTACGCCAGTCGGTCGAGCAGACTCGGCTGCGGAACCCGGCCCGGCAGGAGCCCCCTGGACCACCAAACCGAATCTCGTTGCGGATTCCTCCTTCGGCTCCCGATCCGGCCCTCGCCGCAGAGGGGCGCTGGCCCATTTCCCGGTCGGCAACCCTTTCCCGACCGGCAACGGTCCGCTCGGTGGCCTTCGATGCCACCGTGGCCAACTGGGACGCCGACGCCGAAATGGACGGCCTGCTCATTTCCGTCTATCCGTTGGACGCCAACGGCCGGGTGACTGCCGTCCGCGGCATGTTGCAGGTCAACCTCCGAGAGCACGTAGCGAGCACGATCACGCGCCGGCGGTCCCCATCCCGGCTGGAATACTGGACCCGACAGGTCCGCGTCGAAGACTTCGGCGCCGACGAGGCCGTCTATCGCTTGCCGTTTCAGCGTATGCATCCCGAATACGACACCACCAATTGGGGAATCTACGGGGCGGTCCACGTCAGGCTCAGCGTGCCGGGACAGGGAACATTCGAGGCAACCGAAGGCACAGTCCGGCTCCGCCCGTAGAACGCTATACGCGACCACCTCCAATTTGATCCTGGCCGGTGTTTTTGGGATCGTATTCGTTTGGATTCAAGAATATACTGTCCCGGAGTTCATTCTCTCGTACCGCGTTGGCCCGGCCGCCAACCACCATGGAGGGTATCCCATGCGGATTTGCACGTTTCTTCTCCTGACCGTCGCGGCGGTCCGCCCCGCACCGGCGGACGTCACCCGCGAGCGAATCGACCGCGCCGTCACTCGGGGTGTGGAGTTTCTCCGACAGCAACAGGCCGACGACGGGACTTGGGCGGAGCGGTGGTTCCTGCAAAAGGGCGGCGTGACGGCGCTGTGTACGCTGGCCTTGTTGCAATCGGGTGTCGAACCGACCGACGAGCAGGTCCAGAGATCGCTGAAGATCCTGCGAACCGTCTTACCGAAAACGACCTACGTCACGTCTTTGCAAACGATGGTCCTCTGCCGGGCGAAACTCGATACCGACCTGGCGATGATCCGCCGCAACGTCCAATGGCTCGAAAACATCCAGGTTCAAGACGGCCCGAACAAGGGAGCCTGGTCTTATCCCTCGCGCGGGACCGGCGGCGATAAGTCGAACACACGGTTTGCCATGCTCGCCCTGCACGAAGCACGGCAGGCAGGCGTCGACGTAAGCAAGCGGACCTGGCGACTGGCGCTGAGACACTGGGTCGAAACGCAAAACGCCGATGGCTCATGGAGCTATCGGACCGACTCGAAGACGATGCCCGGCTCTGGCAGCATGACCTGTTCGGGCATCGCCTCGATTGCGATGGCCTCGGCGCAGCTCGACGGCGAAGACGACCTGATCGCCTCGGGCAAAGAGCCGACGCAGCGGGCCGTGGATTGGCTGGCGAAAAACTTCTCGGTCGAGCGGAACCCGGGCGTCGACACCTGGCACTTCTACTATCTCCACACATTGCGGTCCGCCGGGCGGTTGACGCAGCAGACCGAGTTCGGCCGCCACGATTGGTACGCCGCGGGGGCCGACTACCTGGTCAGGCAGCAGGATATGCGAGCCGGATGGTGGAAGGGGCGTACGAACCTGGAAACCGACCCGGCCGTGGCCACCGCGCTGGCGCTGCTCTTCCTGGCCGAAGACCGCCGTTAGCGCCGATCTCTTGCCGTCCGGGCCGTCGGGGGATAGGATAATCGGTTGGTGCGGTGATTACGCCCCAAGCCCCGGCCGCTAAACGGGAACATGACGAGGTGTGACGCCGTAGTATCTGAAGGAGGTCGAACCATGCATACGACGGGATCGAGGGCCTGGCGACCGGCGGTCGTGCTGGCCGGGCTGCTAACGGCAGCGGCCGTGCTGCCGTGCCAATCGCCCGCACTGGCCGACGGCAAAGCGATCGGCCCGGCGATGTTCCAGGGGCGTCCGTACGAGGGCTCCGTCGAGGAGCGTTCGCAGGAGGCGATCATCATCTTCCACGGCTCGCGCACGGCGGGCGAGGCACGGGAGGACGTGATTCTGAAGATCGGCGTTACCGGCGGGGTGGAGAACTTCGCCTGGGTCGTGCCGTTTCCCGACAAACCCGACGTCGCCAAGGAAGACGACAAGCTGTTTACCGAGCTCTACGATTACGTGCAGGCCCGCATGGCCCGCCCGGCGAAGAAGGACGGCTCGAAAGCCGCCGCCGACGACACCCCGGCCGCTGACGAGGCACGCCCGGCGGTCGAGGTCCTCTCGCGGAAGATCGTCGGCACGTTCGACGTGGCCGTGGTCCGCGAAAACGAAGCCGGCGCGCTCAACGGCTGGCTGCAGGAGAACGGCTACCAGCAGCTCGACGGCGCCGACGACGTGCTCGATTTCTATCGCCGCAAAAAGTACGTTTACGCCTGCGTCAAGGTCAGCGAGGTGAAGCTCAGCCAGGAGACGGCCGTCGAGCTGCACCCCCTGCGATTCACGTTCAAGACCGGTGGGCGCGACGGCATCTATTTCCCGATGAAGATGACCGGGTTGCAACAAGAGCCGTTCGACGTGAACCTTTACGTCTTCTACAAGGCGTGGATCAACGACCGGCTCTCGAAGTTCGGCTACGAGCATCGCGGGTTCAAGCGGGAGTATCGCGACTGGGACTCCTCGCAGTGCAAGCCCAACGCGGGCAAGACCTACTCCACGCCGCAGCAGGACGTGTTCCTTGCGGACCTCGCCGGCCGGCTGCCGACGGTGACCAGGCTCTTCCAGAAGCTACACCCGGGCGAGCGCTACTACCTGACGAACATCCAGGCCCGCCGTCTCGAGCCGGAAGCGATCCGCAACTGGTCGGACGACTTGTGGCTCTTCCCGTACTACCGCAACCGGGATTTCATCCCGTACGACGCCCGGCCGGAGGGGCCGGCGTCGGCCGCCTGGCCCGGTTCGGTGCCGACCGAGAAGAAGAAAACGTCGAAGACCCGTTCGGCGTCGAGTTTGCTGGCCGGGCAGCCCTGGGTGCCGCCGGCGCTCGGTGGCGGGATCGGCGTGATATTGGGCATGGGGCTGATACTGGGAGTCGGCCGTTTCCGGCGCTCCCGGCACGGGCGTGAGGCAAAACCGCAGCCGGACGTCGCCGCGTCCGAGAACACGATGGCCACCGACCATGGAACCGTTTGAATTTGAACAACTGATCGAGCAGGCACGCGAAGCCCTGGACCGGGGCAACGATGTGCGGGCGGTGGCGATTGCCGATCAGCTTATCGCGGCCGCGCCCGAGGATCCCACGGCGCGGGCGATCCGGGCACAAGGTCTGCTTAGTGCGTCGAATCCGCACGAGGCACTCGACGAGGCCCGGCGTGCGGCCGAGTTGGCTCCGGAAAACGACGAGGTCTACCGGCTGTTGGCCGTTGCGGCGTGGCAGGCCGAGCGACTACATTTGGCACAGCAATCGTTTCATCGGGCGATCGAGCTTTCCGGGTATCGGGCCGAAGTGCTGGCCGATTTTGCCTGGTTCATGGCCACCGAGCGAGGTCCGCGCCCGGCCGAGGAGATGGCCCGGCAGGCCATTGAGGCCGACGCCAACTCGTCGACCGCCTGGACCGCCCTGGGCCTGGCCCAACTCAAGCTCCACCGCCGCCAAGAGGCCGAGGAGAGCCTCCGTCGAGCGTTGCAGATTGACCCCGAAGACACCGACGCCCAAACAACCATGGCAATGCTCCTACAGAATGCCGGGCGTGGCCGAGAGGCCGAAGTGCTGGTCGAACTATTGGAGGACGCACCGGGGAGCAAGGATTTCGTCGAGTCGGCCCGTAGCGAGGCGAAGCAACGCAAGATCGCCCAAATGTTGGTCGAGCGGGACGCGCTGCCGCAGCGTCCGTCGCAGGATTTACAGCGCCACTACGCCCTTTGGCTGCTGGGCATCTGCGCCGCAGTCGCCGCGCTGGCGCTGCTGCTGAAGCCGAGCATGCCGCTGGGCGTCTCCGTATGCGTGATCCTCCCGCTGATGTTCCTCTGGTATCTGCGGCGGTCGCTGAAGTAGTCTACAAACCACAGAGCACACAACCGTGACAACAAACAACGTGCGTATCTTCCTGGCCGGGATCATCCAAGGCTCACTGGTCGAGGCGACCGTCCATGGGCAGGACTATCGCGAGCGGATCAAGGGCCTGCTGGCCGAGCATTTTCCGCAGGCCGACGTCTACGATCCGGTGGCCAATCACACAAACTCGATCGAGTACGACGACGTCACCGGCCGAGAGGTCTTCTTCCGCCACAACGCCATGTGCCGCGAGGTAGACGTGCTATTAGCCTTCGCGCCGGAGGCCTCCATGGGCACGGCCGTCGAGATGTGGGAGGCCTACCAGCACGGCGCCGCGGTAATCGCCATCAGCCCGTTGAAGCACAACTGGGCCATAAAGTTCCTCAGCCACGCAATCTACGTCGACGTGGAAGAGTTTGAAGCGGCGTTGGAAAGCGGTGAGGTGGAGCGGCAGATTGGGGAGGTGCTGGGAAGATAGCTTGCAGGCCCCACCTGCAAAGGGTTGACGTGAGACTCGGGACGTTGGAGAATAGAGTCGGTGTACATGCAGGTTTCGTGACAGACTGGATTGGTGAACGTCATGACCCGACCCAAATCAAAGAAACGCACACAACGGAGGAGTGGGCAGCAAGGCCGCGTGCCGGAACAGCCCGCCGCGTCGCTGTTTCGTCGCAAAGTCGTGCGGATTGGGCTTCTCGGGCTGATCGTCGTGGCGGTGGGCGGCGCCGTATGGGTGGCAACTCGATCGGATCGCACGCAGTCGGTCAATCGTGTCTCAGCGGACGATTCCGAGCCCCGCAAGCCGGCGCAGGGCAAACCCGGTCTGGCACCAAAGACGCTGGACGAGTTGCTGGCGCTGACGCCGGAGCAACTGGCCAAGGTCGACATAGCGCGGGCCAATCTGCTTTGTGCCGAAGGTCTGCCCGGGGCGGAGAAAATCGACATCGAGCATGCACTGGATCAACTCGACGACTGGGCACGACGAGTGCGATTCGAGACCGACCGGCACCTGTATCGGTTTCAACGCAACCCGGCAGAGTACGAGAACTCCGAAGCGTACTTTCGCGTGCTTTGGGTGTCGAGCATGCTGCAGCTGGACTTCGGCGTCCACTACAATCTTGAGCGCGTGCGAGACGTCGACTTCACCCGTTCGCAGGACCTGTTTATCCATGGAATGATCGACAGCGACAACGGCGGCACCTGTGTGTCGATGCCGGTGATGTACATCGCCGTGGGCCGTCGGCTGGGTTACCCATTACGCTTGGTGACGACGAAGGCGCATCTCTTCTTCCGCTGGGACGGGCCGGTCGAGCGGATCAACTTTGAGGGGTCGGGCCGAGGCCTAAATACCTACCCCGACGACTACTACAAGAGCTGGCCGATGAAGAGCACCGATGCGGAGGTCAAGAGGAACCGCTTTCTGATCTCCTATTCTCCGGCCGAGGAGTTGGCGGTATTCCTGTCGACCCGGGGCCACTGCCTGTTGGAGAACGGGCGGGCCAAAGAGGCGTTGGCCGCGTACACAGCCGCCTGCAAGCTCGCGCCGGACGATCCCGTTTGCCAGGCATTCAAGCGCCGGGCAGAGGGTGCCCTGCGAGGACGGACAGTTGCTGGCACGCGCCCGCCGCGGTTCCCCGAACCGCCGATGGTCTACGGTCGCCCGTCGTCCGGCCGGCGTCCGGACCCGCTTGCGGAACTCCGGCGGATCGAGGCGATCAACGCCCAAAACCGCCGCATTACGGAGGGGCAGACGCGACCACCGACCCCCTACGGAGCACAATCACCATCGCCCTACGGCCCCCGACCATCGACACCCTACGGCCCTCAACCGGGTTCGCCGCCCCCAGTCCATCCTGACACCCCCCAACCGTACCGCCCGCCCATGCCGGGAATTCCGCCAAGGTGATTGACACGGAACGTCCACGAACGAATAATGACCGTGCGTACTCGATCATGCACCCTCCAAAGGAGTAGAACCATGACTTGGTCCCGTCTGCTTTCCCTTCTCCTCACCGTGGCTGCCTTGACC
>JABMRB010001265.1 GCA_013202865.1 Candidatus Nealsoniibacteriota bacterium
CTCATAGCTCACTGCCCACAACTCACTGCTCACTGCGCACTGCTCATAGCTCACTGCTCACTGCTCTCGCGCGACGCCTTTTCGTCCAACCCCGAGGTTCCGAATCGGCGCTGTAACTCGGCCTCCACATCGGACAGTCGTGTCTCACAACACGCCAACAGCACCATCGTGTGGTAGAGCAAATCGGCCGCCTCATGGACCACGTGCTCGCGGTCCGGCAGCGGAGACCGGGCCGCTTCCACCAGCTCGCCTGCTTCTTCGCAGACCTTGGCCCCGACCGCCTCCACACCGCCGTCGAGCAGCGCCGTCGTATACGAATTGGCCGGCCGCCGCTTCCGCCGATCTTCGATCAGGGCCGTCAAACGTGCGAGAATTGTTGCCTGGTCGCTCATTCGGTACCCTTTTCAAGAAGCGAGCCAACGATCACAATGGACCGCAGTGTATCCCGAAATGCCTCCCCGTAGTCTATCTCGAAATAGCCCAGCGCGGAAGCCCGCGGAGATCCCAAATCCCAAATCCCAAATCCCCAATCCCAAATCCCAAATCCCCTCACTGGTTCCTCACCGGCCCTACGGCTGCCGGGAAGTCGGGCGTTGGCGTGGAACTGGCTGGGCGCATCGGCGCAGAGATCATTTCGCTCGACTCCATGGCCCTGTATCGGGGGATGGACGTCGGCACGGCGAAACCCCCGGCCCGGCAGCGTGGCGACGTGCCGCACCACTTGATCGACGTGATCGAGCCGCACGAGGAGTTCAGCCTGGCGCAGTACGTCGAGGCGGCCCATCGCTGCATCGACGAGATCACTGCCCGGGGCCGCGAGGTGCTCTTCGTCGGCGGCACACCGTTATATCTGAAAGGGATGTTGCGAGGCATTTTCGAGGGCCCCCCGGCCGACTGGGACCTGCGCGACCGGCTCCGGCAGCTCGGCCCGGAGACACTCCACCGCAAGCTGGCCCAAGTCGACCCGGCCTCGGCCGACCGGCTGCACCCGAACGACACCCGCCGACTGATCCGTGCGTTGGAGGTCTACGAGAAGACGGGCCGACCGATCAGCGAGCTTCAACAGCAGTTCAACCGCGGCCGGCCAGCCGATCAGTGTCGCGTCTTCGTACTCGACTGGCCCCGCGAGGAGTTATCCGAGCGAATCGACCGTCGTGTCAAAGCCATGTTCGCCGCCGGGCTGGTCGACGAGGTCCGCCGCCTGTTAGCCCGTGGCGAGCCGCTTAGCCGCACGGCGGGGCAGGCCGTCGGCTACCGCGAGGTAATCGACCATCTCGCCGACAAGCAAGATCTCGCCGCGACCATCGCCGAAGTCCAGCTCCACACCCGCCAGCTAGCCAAGCGTCAGCGCACCTGGTTCCGCAGCCTAAGCGAATGCAGTTTCATCCCCATGACCGACCAAATCTCCCCCACCCAAGTAGCCCAACAGATATTTAGCCCCGGGTGAACACACCCGGGGTCTCTCGCAATTTAGCCGCGGGTGAACACACCCGGGGGCAACCCACTCAACTCTCCAAGCCTCCCACGCCAACAGACCCGCGCGAGGAAACCCGCCTGCACCATCGCACTTGCCACGAGGCCGATTAGAGGCGAGAATAGGCGGCCGTGGGCGGCTATTCCAAGGAGTCAAGTCATGAGCGAACGATTGCACTGTACGTTTCTGCTTTCAGTGCTGGCCACGTGCCTGGCCGTCGCCTGCAACGACGGGATCGCGGGGCAGCGGGAGGCAGTTGTAGTCACGATCACGGCCGAGGCGCCGGGGTACGGTGCGGAGCAGGTGGACGATCTGGTGACGACGCCGATTACGATCGCATTGAATGGGATACCGGACGTGCAAAGTATTCGTTCCCGCACCACGGCAGGCAGGGCCGTCGTATGGGTCGAGTTCGTCTCGGGGACAGCCGTGTACAAGGCCCGGCAGGCCACCGCCGAAAGGCTGCAATTGGCCGCTGGCAAGTTGCCCCAAGCAGTCGTCCCCAGGCTCGCGCCGGTCTTGGCCCCCGATGAGATCATGCTTGTCGCTCTATGGTTCGTCGGCAAGACGCCCGAAGAGGACGCACGCCGGGCCACGGAACTGCGCGAGCTGGCCGACGACGTGGTGCACAGACGTCTGGCGGCGATACCTGGCGTTGCACAGGTGGTTGTCACAGGCGGGCTAGTCGGACAATACCAGGTGATCATCTCGACGGAGAAGGCGTTGCAGTTTGGCGTGACGGTCTCCGAACTGGTGTCCGCCATCGAAAAGGTCTTTGCCGAGGATACGGCCCGGCCGCCCATGCAGGAGACTCTCGTGGTGCGCGGCGAGTTGACACCCGATGACCTCGGTGAGACCGTGCTAGCGATGCGACAGGATCGCGCGATCCGGCTCAAAGACGTGGCACAGGTGCGGCTCCGCAACGTGCCGCCGCACCGCGCCGCGTCGCGACCCAAAGACGAGGCGAAGACTCCACCCCAGCCGGCCGTGCTCTTGGGCGTGTTGAGGCAGCCCGGCTTCGACGCGAAGCGGCTGAGCCGAGAGCTTGACCGCCACCTCAAGGACCTCGCCGCGACCCTGCCCGCGGACCTGCATCTTGGTCGGCAGTTTCCTCCGGAGCTTGCGCCGTTGGCGTCGCAAATGGCGGAGGACATTCAGCAGGATCTTCCGCCCGAGGTCACGTTCCGGCAAGAGACCTCTGCCGACCTCCGGGCGGTGCTGGTGCGTAGATCGGCTGCGCGGACCACGATCGCGATCGTGGGGCCGGATAGAGAACGCCTTCGCAGTGCGGGGCGCGACCTGGCCGATCGGCTTCGCAAGGTGCCGGGCGTGGCCGACGTGCAGGCAGACTTGCTGGAGGAGACCCCGCAGATGCGGATCAACGTCGATCGCCGCAGCGCGGCTCGGCTCGGAGTTTCCGTGAGCGAAATAGCCGCCACGGTGGCGTTGGCCCGCGAAGGCCGCAAAGTCGGCCGCCTGCAGGACTCCCGCACCCATCGGGCCGTCGACGTGATCGTGACCTGTGGCGGAGGCATGCGAAACGACGCCGAGTCTTTGCAGAAACTACCGCTGACGACCGCTACCGGAGCAACGGTCACCTTGGGGCAAGTGGCAAAGTTTGAGGTGGTTTCGGTCCCCCATTCGCTGAACCAGGAGCAGAAGCAACCGGCGATCCTGATCTCGTGCGAGGTGCAGGCTCGCGACCGTGCTCGGGCGACGGCCGAGATCAAACGAGCCGTCGCTGCCATAGAGCAGAAGCTGCCGACCGGTTATCACGTGAGGCGGGATTAGAGAGCGTGATGCGATGGATTTCATGAAGACAACAAACCTGGCGAAAACTCTTGAGATGCCCTACGTCTACTCGGGGACCATCTCCTCCGCAAACCATAGCGCGCCCAGATGGGTCGACGAAAGCGGAAAGTATGAAGGCAAATACAAGGCCATCTTGAGTTTGTCTAACGGCGTTCCGCCCCGCCGATAGCGGCACTCCGCCCCCACTAATTCGGGGTGAATGGCATAATGGGCAATCCGAGATGCGTCTTCTGAAGCATCGTGGAGTGCCCCAAATACGCGTCGCGTGAGTAAATGCAGTCGGGGGTCATTGCATAGTCGGGGCGCGAGTGGGTATCATCGTAAACGCGGATGGGACCGCCTTGCCCGTTCGCGCCTCTTGTGACGCTTTCAACCTCGCCAATTTCACAAGAGCCCCCGCCCTTTTTCACCGTCAACGTTGACCCTGAAATCTTTGAACGTCCCGTAATAGGAGTGCTTCAATGTCACGGAATACTTGTGTTCAAATTATCTTGAGAAAAATCACGGCAACCGCATCGTTCTTCTTGTTGGTGGGATTCGTACCTGCAAGCAACATCTGGGCTGAAACCACATCCGACGCGGAAGTTGAGGCCCCTCAAGCGGAAACCCCCGTAGCGGAAACCCCCGAAACGGAAACCCCCGTAGCGGAAACCGCTGAAGCTGAGCAAGAAGCTACTAGTAGTGCGACAGCTCACCAGCAGATTGCTCAACAGCGTGCCAATGCCATGGCAAGATTGCACAACCTGTCTCATAGCATTCAGAACTGTCGTGGATCTGATTGCCCGGGTTTCCCATCCAGTGTCTTTGAGGGGATCGGCATGTCGACCGGCGGAACTCCCGGGACCTGCAACAATGGTGGACGCGTTCTAGCCGACGCGATGGCTGTTTCTTCCAGCGGCACCGTATACCGAGTGCGATTCTTCACCACCAATGGCGGTTTCAATGGCCACCGAGGTTGGGGTCGACGCGGCAGACGAGGCTGAGTCATAGTATTTAGCCCCGGGTGAACACACCCGGGGCCCTCGTCCCCAAGCCCGCCCCTCGAACGCTCTGGTGGCTGGGTCGAGCGGGCCGGCAGGGCAAGGTTCTCCACGACCGTTCGTGTCTTGGCAAGGCATAGGCGGGAATCGCCGTTTCATAGACTCGGGGGCAGGCTGTTGAACAGGGGGCCAAACTCTGAATAGTCAATTCAACTTTCGGCGAGGATTGCTTCCTCAAGCCGGAAAAACCATCTGGGGGGGGGGACTGAAAAAACGGCGGAACTTTTTGCCGCCGCGGATCGTCTCATCTGTCAAAGGGAGGTATTGCCAGATGATGCGATCCAGTCGATCCAGTGAACGAGTCGTCGCCCTAGTGCTCGCGGGCCTGTTGGCCGGCTTTCTGAGTACCCCACAAGGGGTGTCTGCCCAACCTGTGCCGAATACGGTCGAGAGTATGGCGGCCGTGCAGGCGGAAATGGCCGCCATGAAGGCCCAGTTGGCACAAAGCCGTGCCGAGCAAGACAAGCTTCTGGCCGAAAACGCGGATCTCCAGCGTCAGGCGGCCCAACTCGCCGAGGTCCGCAACGAAGCCGCGGCAACCAACGAAGCCACCCAGAAGATGATCGCGGCCTTGCAGCAGCAAGCTGCTGCGCTGGTGAAACAATTGGCCGACTCCACCGCCCGGCGCGACAAGAACCTCAAATCGGTCGTGGAACTGACCGACCAGTTGCATCAGGCGTTTGCCGAGGTGAAGCAGTTGAAGGACGACAACGCCCGGCTTCAGAAACTGATCCCCGCACAGGCCGCGGCAGCCTCCCTGCTGGAAGGTGTGGTGAAAACGGCGCCCAGCAACGGGCTCGTGAGCATCTCGCTCGGTGCGAATCACGGCTTGAGCAAGGGGCACTTCGTGGAAATCTTCCGTGCGGGCGACGGAAAGCGCACGGCCGTGGGCCGTATCGAGGTGATCGAGACGGCCCCCGACTCGTCGCTCTGCCAGGTCGATCCCAAACTGGGCAAAGATGCCATCCGGCAGGGAGACCAGGTCACCTTTCGCAAGCCCGACCAACCGCCTGCCCAACCGCCGTCCGAACCGCCCTACCTATTCGGCGGCGAGGTGTTATCGGTGGCCGAAGACGGTCAGGTCGAGATTTCCTTCGGCTCAGGCGACGGTCTGGTGCCGGGCCATCGGCTGGAAGTCTACCGCCAGAACGGCACCGGCGGTGTCTACGTCGGCCGCATCGAAGTCGTGCAAACCCGTGCCCGCCAATCGACCTGCAAGCCGGTGCTCGAGCAAGGCACGATCCGCAAAGGCGACCGCATCACCTCGAAGCTCTGACCGCCGCCGCGTATCGTAGCCATCTCGCGCCGCGAGATGCAGCCCGTCGCGCCACCGACAATCCAAGCCCGTTCGTGTCATGGCAGGGCAAAGGCTGGAATCGTCGTTTCCCTGTGGCCTGCCCGGGTCCGATTCTTTTCTTCCCTCGGCCGGGATACGTTACTCGCCAAAGAGCGAGGCTCTGCTATACTGACGGGCGCATAGCCTTCCACCTGGGTAACCCCATACTCCGATCGCCGAAAGGAAGACTGGAATGCCGATTTCCGACGTTTTTCGACCGAGGATTGCCGCAAAACTGCGTCAGCTTTACGGTGCCCGAGCTGAAGAGGTGCTGCGGGGAATCGACGGTCTGGCCGACCGATATGCGGCGCTGCGCCAGCGCCCGGATCCGCGGCCTTGCGGCCCGCAAACCGTGACGTTGATCACCTATGGCGATCAGATTCAGAGCGAGGGACGCCCATCTCTGCAGGTGCTCAACGGCTTCCTGCACGAGTACGGATGCGACCAGGTGATCAGCGGGATCCACATCTTGCCGTGCTTCCCGTACTCGTCCGACGACGGCTTTTCTGTGATCGACTACCGGCAAATCGACGCTTCACTGGGCGATTGGGGCGACGTCGACAGTTTGGGGAAGTCGTTCGGGTTGATGCTCGACTACGTCGTCAATCATTGCTCACAGGAGAACGCGTGGTTTCAGGGCTACTTGCGCGGTGAGGAGCCATACGTCGGGTACTTTATCGATGCGGATCCCGAAACGGACCTATCGGCAGTTACGAGGCCCCGTAGCGCGCCGCTGCTGACGCCGTTCGAGACCGGTCGCGGCACGAAGCACGTCTGGACCACGTTCAGCGCGGATCAGGTGGACCTGGACTTCGCCAACCCGGACGTTTTGCTGGAGATGCTCGATGTCCTGTTGTTGTACGTAATGCACGGGGCCCGAGCCATTCGCCTCGATGCGATCGGGTTCCTTTGGAAGAAGATCGGAACCACCTGCATGCACCTCCCCCAGACGCATACGGTGGTGAAGATCATGCGTGACCTGTTGGACGACGTTGCTCCCGGGACCGTGCTGGTCACGGAAACCAACGTGCCGCATGCGGAGAATATCAGCTATTTCGGGGCCGGCGACGAAGCCCATGCCGTGTACAATTTCAGCCTGGCGCCGTTACTGCTGGACGCCTTCTACACCGGGGATGCCGGCCCGATCCATCGGTGGCTGGCGACGCTGGAGTATCCCGGTCCGGGAATGACATACTTCAACTTCACGGCGTCGCACGATGGAATCGGAGTGAGACCTCTGGAAGGCCTGGTTTCCCAACAGCGCCTCGACAACCTGGTCGACGAGGTCCGCCGACGCGGCGGCCGCGTGAATACACGACGTAAACCGGACGGAACGGACAGCCCTTACGAACTGAACATCACCTACCTCTCTGCCCTCGATTCACCGGCAGGGCTTCCTCCCCGGACGCATGCCCGAAGATTCCTCACGTCGCAGGGCGTGATGTTGGCACTTCGCGGAGTTCCCGGGATCTACTTTCACAGCCTTGTGGGTACGCCGAATTACGTGGAAGGCGTCGAGCAGACCGGCCACAATCGAACCATCAACCGACGCAAATTCGACGTCCAGCAGTTGCGGCAGATTCTCAGCGACGAGCAGTCCGTGCAACGGATGGTTTTCGACGGCTATCTCAAGATGCTTGCGGTTCGCACGCAGCAGGCGGCGTTTCACCCCGACGCCGGACAGGCCGTCGTCGATACGGGACGCAAGTCGGTCATTGCGTTTGAGCGCATCAGTCAGGACGGCCGGCAGCGAATCCTCGTTCTCGCAAATATCGGAGCAGAACCAGTGTGCGTCGACTTGTCCGCTGCCGGGGACGTGGTACTCGACTGCGATCTTCTCACGGGCCAATCCGTTGTCGACGGGCAGTACGAAGTCGACGCCTACGATATCGCGTGGCTCTGCTGCAAGCATCCGGCATGAGGGGCACGCATTGAAGCGTATCGCCGTCAATAAAGCGTTTTCCCTTGCACGGAGAACCCTGCAAACCGGCGACCGGAGGTATCCCACGATCATCGAGCGAGGCTGTCGGGCTCGTGGCGAAAGTAGGGGCTCGCTGCCTCACTTGCTCAACAATACGCCACGACTGAGCCGAATGCGTGGCCGGTCGTCTATCGTGAATCCGGCCTCCTGGCTGAGGGAAAGCAGGTTGTCAAATTCTGTTGCGTCGACATGGCCGATCGGTTCTACGATAAGAAACCGCCCTTGCGGTTTCAGGAGTCCTTGGATTTCGGCAATTGCTCGCCCAGGATCTGGGACTTCATGGACCGAGTAGATAGCCAGCGCGAAGTCAACTGGCTTGTCGTATCCGATGGAATCGGCCTTGCAGCAGTGCGTGCCGATTCGGTCCGCGACTCCTGCCTTGGCGGCTCGCTTCACGAGTACGTCGAGCATCTTCTGCTGTAGATCGACGGATACCACCCACCCTTGCGGGCCGACGAGCCGAGCCATGGCGATGGAGAAGAACCCCATGCCACAGCCAAAGTCCATCACGGTCTTGCCAGGCTGCACATAGGGGGCAAGTATCTTTTCGGGATTATGGAGGATTCGACGCAAGCGATTGTCGATGAAATAGCCTCCCCACCAGGGGCATACGTGCGGTGACATCCGATTCCCCATGCCGTGCAGTTGTTTGCAGCAAGAGTTGAAAGGAGTCCAACGACAACTTCAAATCCACAATCTTGACGGACCCTCCGACGCGTGCAAGCTCGGGGACCCGGTCAAGACGTATTCTGATGCCTTTCGGCTGTTGTGGAATGTGGCTGCTAATGGCCCGGACAGCCTTCAGGGCCGTGGGACTGGCATCCGACACCTGAGTCATTGATCTTTCCCGCCAGCCATGCTTGAGCCACCTCTCGCACATCGCCGGCGCAGCCTCGAATGACCTTGATTCCATTGCTCCCGAGGATGTTCACGGCCCCGCCGCCCATATTCCCGGCCAACATTACCGATACTCCCATGCTGGCCAGTTGCGGTACGATGCTCGACTTACACCCACATCCGGACGGGGGAGTCAATGTCTCTTCCGATACAATCTTGTTCTCGTCATCAACGCTGAAGATGGTGAAACATTGGCAATGGCCGAAGTGCTCATCGACTTCCGTGCCGTTTGACGGTAGAGCGATTTTCATGCGTCTCCTCATTCTCTGCTGGGTCTAGTGGTTGCGATTTGGACCAACGTGATGCAATCCTGCTGGATGCTTCTCACTTACCAGGAGTCTGAATCCGGATTTCTCATTTCTTGTCGGTCAAGAGTCCATTCGGGCTGATGGTACGGACGATTCTAGCATGGCGAGCCCGCGGCGTCCAGTTCCCTTAGCCTCTTTACCCGTGTAGCGTGGAACTGCGCTGCTAAAAGTGCCGGACTTCCGACAAGATGTGCTAGCTCAACATTCGAGCCGGTTTCAGTAGCAAGAACCGACCGGCAGCTACTCCGCCGACGATGACAGCTTTCATGGGACTCGACATTCAGGCAACTCCTTTTCTTGCGGAAGCACTGCGCTATTGGCTTGGAACGAATGTCCGACGGCACAACGATAGGCAATTGCATCTTGGGGGCAGACGTTCAGACA
>JABMRB010001266.1 GCA_013202865.1 Candidatus Nealsoniibacteriota bacterium
GAGCATCTGCATCCGCTCGCCGATCACCTTCAGCTTCGAGCGTTTCTGCCCTTCGTGCTCCCACTGGTCGAGCTTCAGGCGGCCTTCGATCAACACGGGCGATCCCTTGCTGAGATACTCGCTGGCTACCTCGGCAGTCCGTGCCCAAAGCGTCACGTCGACGAACGTCGTTTCGTCGACCCACTGGTCGTTACGTTTCACGCGATCGTTGACCGCCAACCCGATGTCGGTCACGGCCGTACCGCTGGCTATGTATCGCAACTCGGGGTCGCGCGTCAGGTTACCGACGAGGATCACACGGTTGAAACTTGCCATCGCGAGTTGCTCCTTGAATTCGAGGCGAACGTAGCTGCTAACCTTCTGACGCGGCCTCTACGGCGTCCGCCTTCTTGTCCTCGGTCGCCGCGGTGGCGTCCTTGTTCCCTGCTGCCTTCGGCCCCCTCTCCTCGCCATGCTCGGTCGCCTTGCCGATGTGGCCCGACTTGGCGTGCTCGACCAGCGTGTCGACGATCCGCGGGTCGATCTTCAAGAACAACACCCGGAGGATATTGTCGTCCAATCGGCACTGCCGCCGGACGTCGGCCAACCGGTCGGCGTCGAGTCGGAAATAGGTCAGCCAGTAGGTGCCCTTGCGCAGGCCCCTGATGGGATACGCCAACCGGCGTTCCTCCCAAAGCCGGCTGACGAGCATCTCGCCGCCGGCCTTCTTGACTATCTCGGCAAGTTGTTCCGACACCCCTTGGGGATCCCGCCCGTAGCGGTGCGAGTCGAAAATAAACATGCCTTCGTATGCGTTTTCAGCCAAAACATCACTCCTCGTGCGTGTTCAGTTGTATCGATTCATGCAGACCTCGGTGCCCTGGCGGGCCCAAACTGCCACGGCGTCGGCCGCCAGGCAAACGGTCTGTTCGATCTCGGCGCTCTCCTGCTTGTCGAACCGGCTGAGTACGTAGTCGGCCCAATTCCAATTCTCCGGCGGAACTCCGATGCCAATCCGCAACCGTGCGAATTCCTCGGTTCCCAACCGGCGGACAATATCCTCCACTCCCTTCTGGCCTCCCGACGATCCCTGAGCCCGAATCCGCAACTTGGCCACCGGAAGGTTCAAGTCGTCGCAGATAACCAGCAGATCTTCCTGTGCCAGCTTGTAAAAACTCATCGCGGCCTGGACGGCCGTGCCGCTGCGGTTCATGTAGGTCAGCGGGCTCAACAACAACGCGCGTTGCCCGTCCAAATCGGCTTCGACTAATTCGCCGTGAAACTTCGCCTTAACGCCACCTGCGCCGAACTTACGGGCCAACTCACCCAGTACGGCAAAACCAACGTTGTGCCGGGTCTTCTGATACCGGCGGCCCGGATTGCCTAATCCAACCACGAGTTTCATCAGCAGCACCCCACAAATAAGGGGGTCAACTCTCGTCCGATTTTCCCTCCTCCTTCTTCTCTCCAATGATTTCCGGTTCGACCTGCTCTCCGTCCAAATCTTCTTCCTCTTCCACAGCCGGCTCGACGCACTGCACGACCACCGCCGTATCCTCGATCAGCGCCTTCGCACCATCGGGCAACTCCAGATCGCCCACCGTGATCGAGTCGTGGAGATTCAGGTGGTTGACGTTCACTTGCAGCCTGTCCGGGATGGCCGAGGCCGGGCATTCGATCCGCAGCTCGTGTAGCAAGTGCGAGACCAAACCGCCTTCTTTCAAGCCCGGGGCCTCGCCGCGGAGTTCCAGCGTAAGGTTCACTTCCACTGCCTCGTCGGCGGAAACGCGGGTGAAATCGGCATGCAGCAGGTGGGTCCCCCACGTATTCCACTGCAATTCTCGAATCATAGCCGACTCGTTGACCGCGCCGGTGAGTGAAACCAACCGGCTGCCCTGTTGCACCAAGCCGCTAAGCACATCGGCCTGCACGCTCAGCGCCACACTCTCCAGGCCGTGGCCGTAGAGAATCGCCGGGATCGTGCCGCCCTGGCGAAGCCGCTTGGCATTGCGTTTTCCGCGACTTTCCCGGATTTCAACTTTTAATTCCTGCGCCATGGGGGTCCTCAATGGCTGCGCTATGTCTGGTTTTGCGAAGGGAATCCGTCGGCCGCAGCGGTCTCGACTTACCCTAAACACTTATCATATACACACTTACGGCGATCAGCTACCCGCCGTCTCGCCCGGCGTAGGCGTAAGCCCACCCTGTTATACCGTGGCGAATCTACTATTTTGGCGCAACCGCCAAGAATTTCAACCCCAAGCGCAGAGAATCCGTGAATGAAGACCGAGAAAACGACAAGTGAGACCCGTTTCACGGACGCCACCCCCCCACTCCCCACACGGGATTCATGGCTACCCCCTCGTATTGCCTGTGTAATCATCCTGTCTCGGTGTATTTTCCCACGAGAGAGAAAAAACTTTTCCAACCGACACACAATAGTCTACCAAGGGGCTTTGCAGGGCCGATACATCCCGCTATAATGAGGTTGTGGAATGATATTTTAGATGCTCCTAGCCGGACGCTGGGCCAGTGAGTAGAATCCGGTTAGCCCCGTAAGGGCGCGTCCAAAGAACCAGTCAGGTTAATAGGGAGAAGGCCATGCATTCAGCAATCGGCAGGAGAAGTCTACGGGTACGTCGGCAATCCGGTTTTACGCTGGTCGAACTGCTGGTGGTGATTGCCATCATCGGCATTCTGATCATGCTGCTGCTGCCGGCAGTCAACGCAGCGAAGGAGGCGGCTCGACGGCTACAATGTACCAACAACCTGAAGCAGATCGGGATCGCGCTGCATGGGCACATCGAGACGCACGGGGCCTATCCGCCCGGCGTGCCCAGTTGTACCCCGAACAACAAGGAGTACATTCAGAGTGGCACTTCCGGTGGCGCGGAATGTCAAGGCCCGAACTGGGCCTCCCTCATCTTGGGCAATATGGGCGAAACCTTGCTGTACGAGTGGCTCTTCGAATGCATGAAGACCGAGCGGTGCGCAGCCGACGACTGCGAACATGGCCCGTTGGGTAACAACAATCTGGGTAGCTTGAGCGATCCGTTTGCCGCCGGGAACGTCGGCACCTGGACGCCCAAGTTCTACATCTGCCCCAGTTCCGACACGATGACGCATGAAACCTCGTTCAACTACGACGACAAAGTGGAAGACTCTCAGGGACACGACCATTGGCTCTCCCGCGGTAGCTACGCCGCCTGCTTTGGCTCCGATACCTACATCTCGTACAAAAATCCCAATAAGGCCGGGCTCTTCGGCGTGGTGATGTTGCCCGGATACGAGCGACAACCGTCCAGGAAGGGCACCTGGAAAATGGGACACAAGTGGGGAACGCGGACCGTTGGCGACGGCGCCCACAATACCCTGGCCGTTAGCGAAGTGCTCGGCTACCAGAGCAAGTACGATGCCCGCGGAACCTGGATCATCAACTCGATGGGATCGTCCGTGTTCAGCGCACACTACCCACCCAACTCGGAACAGCCCGACAAGATCCCGTACTGCTACGACGGGTCGGACGACGGAGCCGGCATTCCTGCCAGGGACCCGTTGCGCTGCGTTAGCATCACCAGCAGCAGCAAACACGGCGAGGCCTATGCCTCGGCCCGCAGCCGGCATCCCGCTGGTGTGAACGCACTGAAGGCCGATGGCGCGGTCAGTTTTTTCTCCAATAGCATCGAACGGGCTGTGTGGAAGGCCTTGGCAACCAAAACCGGTCCAAATAACGAAAATCGTGCCGCAATGGCGATGCAATGAACATGAACCGCCGTGGTTGTGCGGTACCGTGACGAGCAAATCCTAAGGAGATGATTGCATGTGTCGACGCTTTGGCTCAAGTCTGCCCCTGCTGATTGTGGCTTCGTGTGCCCTGGCGCCCTTGCTTGTCTCGCTCTGTGGATGCGGCGGCAGCAACACGGAAGGCGGGAAGCCCGGGACTGGATATACCGAGGAGCGGAAGATCACCGAGGGGCTGCTTACGGCGCTCTCCGACCCCGAGACTTCTGTGTATGTGTTCGTCAAGGGCAAAGCATCGCAGGCGGAACTTGAGACGCTCGCTAAGTACAAATATCACGCCGAACCGGACGACGTGGCTCTCGACGCTTCTGGGAAATCCGCAACCATTACCGTCCAGACTCAGGATTCAGGCGGTAATTCGGTCGGAGAAACCGTGCAGTGGAAGGCGGTTAAGCAGGGCAACGAGTGGATGTTGGAGTCGGCCCCTTTGCCCGCCGCTGCCAAGTAATCTAATATCGAGCAGCATGACGCCCGAGCAGATCGAATCCGGGGCTCGCACGGTAGCCCATCTGGCAGACTACTTGGCGGAATTGAAACTGGCGGCCGCCGCATTGATCGAGCGGGCAACCGCAAGTCGGCGGGGCTACTTCACCCCCAGCGAAGAGGAAGCGGTCCGCCGGCTGCAAGTCTCCTACTGGAAGTCTCGCAGCGCACTGTTCGACGTCGTGATCTCGTTGCGCGACGTCTCCTCGCGCGACGGCAGCAAACCGTCTGAAGACCTGATGCCTTCCGCCTTCCTGGTGGCCTATGCGGCGGCGATCCTGCTAGTCGACGCCGCAAGATTTCTCCGCGAGTCGTTTGAACCGCTGCCGCTGGTCCGCGAGAAACTCAACGAGCCCGAGCCTCACTTCGGCATCCCCAAAGACACCTACACGACCGTGCAGAAGTCGCTGACCAGTCCCCGGCACGCATGGCATCTCTACCACGCGATGCAGTATTTCCGGGAGCATCAAGCGGATCTATCCGCCCGGGCAGTCGACCCGATGCTCGCGCCGGTGATGGCCGTGATCCTGCGGCTTCAATCCCGCCTGGACGTGCCGGTCGCCCGGTTGGCAAAAACGCGATTGGATGTCCGCACCCGTCGAGTCGTCAGCCGGTTGCGCCACGGACTGCTCACCAAGGCGCTGTACGGCATCCAGAAGTTGGTCTCCTCGCTAGCCGCCGGCGTCTACGTCCGCCACGGGCATCGTCCTCAACTGCCACAGGCGGTGGCCGATCGGATTGGCGAACTGCTTCAGCCGGGCGACGTGATCATCTGCCGCAAGGAATACGCAATTACCAACTACTTCCTGCCCGGCTACTGGAAGCACGCCGCGCTCTACTTGGGCGAACCGGCCGAACTCGAGGCGTTGGGGATCGCCGACCACGAGAACGTTCGCCCGCGCTGGGCTCGGCTGTTGTCACCCGATGCGTTGCATCCGCATCGCGTACTGGAGGCGATGAAAGACGGCGTGCAGATCCGGCCGGTGGCATCGCCTTGCGCGTCCGACGCAGTCGTGGTCGTTCGGCCTCGCCTCGCAACGGGGGACGTCGCAGAGGCCCTCGCCCGGGGTCTGTGCCATGAGGGAAAACCCTACGATTTCGACTTCGACTTCACCCGCGCCGACCGACTGGTCTGTACCGAAGTCGTCTATCGATCGTACGAGGGGATCGGCGGGATGCGTTTCGATTTGACGTCTCGGGCGGGCCGTTTGACGTTCTCGGCCGAGGATCTGGTCGCCATGGCTCTGAAATGCACCCACTTCGAGCCAACGGCTGTCTTTGCCCCTGCGTACGATCGCGAGTTGGCCGTCGGCACGCAGGCCGGAAGCATTCTGCAACGGACGCAACGCTGCTGCGACTAACAGCCTCTTTTTAACGGGCTGCTAACGGACGACCGCGCAAGAAAACGACAACCGGCGGTCGTGCCCGAGCACTCGACCGCCGGTTGCCTTCAAGCAAAGCGACCGCACCGGCCACCGGTGGCCCTAACGCTTGGTCGCCGCAGTTCGATCGTTATCGCCGTCGCCAGCCGAAGAGCGTCGCTGCCAGCAGGCCGCTGATCAACAGCACCACTACGGACGGTTCGGGAACCACGCCAACGCCAAAACCGCCGAGCGAGAAATTAATGTGCTCATAGGCGTCGGGATTGAACTGGACCGTTATGGTGCCAGCATCGGCTAGCGCGGCAGTATCGCCGGTGAATGCGGAGAAATTGATCGCACTCATGGAGGCCGCCAGGTCGTCGTCGACCATGATGACCGGACTGCTCGCCGTGGCACCACCACCGGACGAAACCACGTCGATCGACACACCGAGCTTGTGCTCCACGCTGTTGTCGACGAAGAGGAAATCCAACTGGAATTCGTTTCCCAGCGTGTTCAGGTCCTGGCCGCCAAGTCCGCTATACGTGACCGTTGTCGTCGTACCCGGCGTGCTACTCTGGACCATCAACTGACCGCCGCCGACCACGCCGATAACTGCCGCCGGCCCAGGAGGGGCACTAACATTAAACGTCACATCCCGCGAGCCAACGCCAGTGGCGGGGTTCAAAGTCGAAACCGTCGTGGGATTCTGTGCCGCTGAACTGATTACGATGATCTCAGGCGCAATAGGCACGGCGAAATCATCGAAGCTGGCACCCCAGGCAAAGGAACCGCTGGTTACAAGAAAACACACTACCAGCGCACAAAGCGACCCTCTTAAGAAGTTTGCATACCACACAGCGCTGCCTCTCTTTCTTGGAAAAAGGGGAATCGGATTCGTTTACTACTCACACATCCGCGGCAAGGGCTTAACTGCCCAACGGGGGCAGCCATCTCCAAAAACCCTGCCTGCCAGTCCAACCGGACCAGGCATTACTACTAAACTAACCCATTCAATCGGACTTGTCAATAAGCTACCCCCACGATACGGAAAAAAAACCGAAGAATTTCGGGCCGATTGCACCCCCCCCAAGAGTTCCGTTGTCGCTGGAGGCCGGCCGAAATGAACGATTTTGCCGGTAAAAAGCCCTGTTGGCGCCCGGTCACCCCGAAACTTGGCGTGGATTGCGAGATTCCCACCAACCACATTCGCCCCCGCAATACGAACACACCACCATGTCGAGGGGGCGCCAAAGCGGTTTTGGACGGTGTTTGGGCATGGCCGACGAGTTGGGGTCCGATTTGCTGCGGCACCTGCCGATCGAGCAGTTCGAGACCTGCCTGGGACACCCGGTTGCTATCGAGTATCGATCGTGAGATAACCTTCCGTCGAGGCCCATCGATTCCAGCACACCATGAAGAGAGGAGCTTGATCATGATGATACGCTTGAGGATTCTATCTCTGCTTGCAGTCATTGCGATTCTCTCGGTCCTTTCAACCGAACGAGTTGAGGCACAACAGCAGCAGAAACCGGCCGTCGAAGAGAACCATGCCGTCACGCCTCAATGTCGCATCGTCGAGTGGTGGTTTGCCCGTCACGCGGAGAAGATCGGCGAGATGAGCAAAGGCGAAATCGACCTTTTGATGGTCGGCGATTCGATCACACACAATTTCGAGAGTGTCGGTGCCAAAGTCTGGAAAGAATACTTTGAACCTCGCAAAGCGATCAACTTGGGATTCGGCGGCGATCGTACCCAACACGTGTTGTGGCGATTGGATCATTTGCCGAAACTCAAGGAAGCGCCCAAAGGCGCCGTCGTCTTGATCGGCACCAACAATATCTGCTGGGGCAGCGACACGCCCAAACAAGCGGCCGAAGGCGTACAGGCGGTTGCTCGGAAACTGCAAGAACTCTACCCGGAAACGAAGATTCTGGTTCTCGGCGTCTTTCCACGAAGGCGCCAGCTCGACCACGCACACCGCAAACAAATCAACGAACTCAACTCCTATCTGCCCGACCTGCTCAAAGACCTGAAGAACGTGACGCTCTTGGACATCGGCCCGAAATTCCTCGACGAGAAGGGGTTCTTGTCGGAAGAGATGATGCCCGACACGACGCACCCGAGCGAAAAAGGCCACGAAATCTGGGCCAAAGCGATCGAGCCGGAATTGAAGAAGATGTTGGGGCAGTGAAAGCGGGTAGCGCCGATACACTTCCTACTTCAAGTGCCCCACACTGTGCCAATCGAGCCCCAATAACTCCGCGCCGCGACGGTCTACCTCGAGCGGGTCGAAACCGGCGATCAGCTTGTTCAAGGGCGGGTCGCAATGGGCGCCGCCGAGATGGAACTCCGCCATGCCGACCGTGGCGTCGACCAGCGAGAGGTCCGGCGTGCGGTAACGGTTCAGGTCGATAATCGATTGGTGCATCCGCCCGTGGAAGACGGCCTTCTTCCAGGATCCGTGACGGCCCGAATAGTGCTTAGGCGGGACCAGACCGATCAGGTTCTTCAGCGTGCCGGTCATCTCCGCCAGCGAATGGGCCTTGAGCACCGGCACCGAGATCAAGAAGTGCGACATCGCGATCTCGGGCAAGTACATCTCCTTGAAGACCGGGCAGTCGGCGTTCTGTAACTTCACCAGCGGCGCATGGTTCAAGTCGACCAGTTCGATCCCGTGCCGCCGGGCCAGCTCCGTGTATCCAAGCCGGTCGAAGATGTCGGGCGTTTCCAGCGTCATCTCGCCGCACCCCTCGCCGATGACGATCTCGGCCTGCGAGCACGACCGCACGTAGCGGATCACGGCCTCGACGCACTCCGGCGGCGTGGTGATCGGAAAAGGCGAGTCGTTGACCAGGTTCGGCTTGATGAGCACGGCCGTTTGGCGCCCGAGGACCTCGGCAGCGCCGATTGCGTCGAGCACCTCGGGCACCGACTCGTCGTAGGAGACGAACTCGATTAGGGTGGTATCGTTCATCGCCGGATTGTACCGCGCAGGGCCGCCGGTGTGCCAGGGCTCAGCCGCTCGGTTTGACGTGCCGCTTGCGGCCTACCGGCTGCAATTCACTTTCTTGCTCCGCCTTGGTCGAGCGTGGGTTGACCTTCTGGTGGCTTACCCAGTTGGCAATCGAGACGTGGACGTTGGCTTCTCCGGACCACGGCTGGTTGTCGACTGCCTCGACGATCGTACCTCCGGCAGCAATGTGGTCCAAACCGCCGACGCGGGACTTGTTGTTGCGGATGTTCTGCGTGCCGACCAGTCCCACCCGCCCGGCGACCGGGTCCGCGGCCGTACACTCCGGCAGGTGGTCCTGCGCCTAATCACGTCGGCCTTCGGCCAATCGACCGGCACCGGCTCGCCGTTCGCCAGCAGCTACGCTCCTCGTCCAGGCCCATCAACTCGGACCGGATCAGTGCGTCGCCGGCGATGAAGTTGCCGTCGAGGTTGTCCAGCGGCAACGCCCGCTCGTCCATCTTCAACTCGTCGATGGCCAGCTTCCGGGCGATCCACGCCGCGAACCACGAGCTTGTTGAAGCAGGTAGCCAACCGGTCGGCCGCCTTGCGCGTGACCTCCTCGTGGTCGTTGCCGAAAACGGGCTTCTCCGGCGTGGGGAACAGGAACGCCAGCGGGCCCCAGCGCTGCGGGAGTTCCTCGATCCGCAACCGATCGACGGGCGAATCCATCTGCGTCTCGAAATCGTAGACCCAGAACTCGTCGAAGTTGCACAAGATGACGTAACGGGGCCGGCCCGGTACCAGCCGTACCCAATAGTCGAAAGCCTGGCGGAAGTGGCGTGGATGCTAATCCGTTAGTTGTTTACTCGAACTGTGAAGGCGGGAGCCCACGTAAAGGCCGGATTATCTGGCGAACCGCCGCAGAAGGCAAGGCCCAAGGGAGGGATTGCAGATTGAGCATTGCAAATCAGAAGCAAGCTGGCCCAATTCCCCGACTTGCAAACGGCCGACCGATACCATACAGTAGTACACGTCGCAA
>JABMRB010001267.1 GCA_013202865.1 Candidatus Nealsoniibacteriota bacterium
GACCGGCTCTCCCGCGGCGTCGACCAACTGCAAGGCAGAGGCAGTAAGATCAAAGCGGTCGGGAGTCGTTGTTGCTTCACTCTTCCGCCCGCCGGTTACGGCAGGAACAAAGGCTCCCGACCCCTTTGATTCTTTCGGGCTAAGACAATACAGTCTTGCGCTTGCTGTGCATGGTTGTGTATGGCTCGATGTCCAGCCAAGCGAAGTTTCGTCCGAAAGGCCTACGAGACCATTGAAATTTACATCATTCCATGCGCCGCAACTATTTCCGCCGTAGGACCCATCATTCAGGGTACCGGTCCAGACTAAAGAATTTGCTGGTGCTGCTGCGCCCGTTTCATCGTAAGTAATGCCGTTCTGCAGTGTTCCCGACCAGAATTCCGCGGCAGAATCAGCTACGGTTTGGCCGGCGGTGTTGAGAATGGGTCCTTCGATTTGCAAGCTGTCATGTGCTGTTTCGGCCGTTGTCGATAGCACCGCATGGTAAACGACCTGCAGGCCGTCCCAGTTCGGTAAATACCCACCCAGATAGGCGTGATAGGTGCAGGTCCAGTCGGCCGCTGCCAGCCCTCCCCACCCCGGATATGGCGGAGGAAAAGACTCGTTTTGATCTATGGTCGTCTCGACCGAGGTGACGAATATCCTGTGCTCCTTCGGCGGCACGTAGGCGATCTCGAAGGAGAATCCATTATTGGTTGCAACCGAGGTTCGACCATCGGCGTCGCGGGCGGTGACGCAGGCGTAGTAGGTGCCGTTGGCGAGGGTGCCGGTGGTTTGGGTGGTTACTGTCAGGCCGTTATAATTCTCTAAGGCGGCCGAGCAGTCGGAGGCGGTCGAGACCGCTAGGTCGTATTCAATGGCACGCTCTGCCACCTCCCAGGCGATGGTAGCGCTTTGAGCGTTCACGGGAGCCGAGGGGGCGGTGATTAGGAATGCCCCGGGAGGCTGGACGAGAACGTTGAAGGCGAAACCGCTGTTGGTGGCGGCGACTTCGTGGTTGTAGTTGTCAAAGGCGGTGACACAGACGTAGTAGGTGCCGTTGACCATCGGGTCGAGAAGCTGGCTGGTGACGACCAGGTCTTCGTAGGTGGCGATGGGCGCGGTACAGGCCATGTCAGTGGCGACGATCATGTCGTAGCCGGTGGCGTTGGCTGAGGCTTCCCAGGATACCGTTGGGGTCTCGGTTTGTACTGGCGAGACCGGGCCGGTGATGGAGAAAGGTGCGGGGAAGCTGACGGCTACTGTGAAGGAGAAGCCGTTGTTGGTGGCGTCGGTCGTTAGCGCGTCGTCGTTCGCTGCCGTGACACCCACGTAGTAGGTTCCATTGTTCAACGCGTCGAGAACCTGGCTGGTGCCGGTCAGATCGAAATACTCTTGGACCGGTGAGGACAGATCCGAGCTTTGCGAAACCACAAGCTCATAGCTGGTTGCGCCCGCGGACGCTTCCCAAGTGACGGTCGCGTATTCGATCACGATCTGGCCGACGGGCCCGGTGATCGTAAACGGCCCCGGCCCCGCCTGCTGCACGTCCACCTCGAACGTCGTCACGGCGGCGTCGGTGCTCGGGTCGCTGTCGTTGATGGTTACCGTGACGGGGTAGGTGCCGGGGGTCGTGTAGGTGTGGTCGAGCTGGAACGCATGGGCCTCGAAGTCCAGCGGCAGCGACTGCGGGGCGGCCCCGTCGCCGTAATCGACCGTGGCCGTCCAGAAGACGTCGCCCCGGTCCGCAAACGACCCGCTGCGGGTGAATGCTTCGCCCTGGACGCCGGCCGCGTCGCCGCCCGCATCGACTGTCGGGGCGACGCCCAGCAGTGGGCTGATGGCGTAGAGGCGGGCCTTCCTGTCGCATCCTTGGATATCCGCATTCAACCAGTTTGAAGCAGTCCGCGAGGCATCACCGACCGTGCCGGTATCGAATTGCGTACTCCACGCTGAGCAACTGTTCCCACTGTGGGTGCCGTCAGCAAATGTCCCTGTCCAGGGTTCCGTGAGAGTTGGCACAGGCCCCGCTCCCCACTCGTCGTAACCAACCGGGTTCTGGAGGTCATCACTCCACAACTGGGAAGCCGATGCTGCGACCAACTCGCCAGCTAGGTTGTAAACTGGACCATGGACTGCGTTGCGATCACGGGCCGCTACGGTTGATGTTGAAAGGATTGCTTGGTAGACGATCGCGTACCCGTCCCAGTTGGAGAGCAGGCCACCATAGAAAGCAGACAGAGTGACTTGCCAGTCAGCTGCCTGCATACCGCCAAAGCTGACTCCCGCACTAGGTGGAAACGATTGGCTCGGATCGATGGAGAACCTCAAGGATGTCACAAAGACCCTATGGTACGGCTCCGGCGCTGAGGCCACCTCAAAGCTCAGCCTATTGTTGGTGGCCTCCACGCGGTGGTCCGGGTCGGTGAACAAGCCGGAGCCAACGAGCCACTGGCCCGGGCCGATGGTCACGTCCGGCCCGGCGTCGACCTGCGGGGTCTGGTTGGGGCCGACCGCCGTGACGCCGATGTAGTACGTCCCGTCGTCAAGCGGCTCGGTGAGCGTGACGCTGGTTTCGGTCACGTCGAAGAACTCGACGACCGGCACGATCAGGTCCGGCCCCGTCGAGATCAACA
>JABMRB010001268.1 GCA_013202865.1 Candidatus Nealsoniibacteriota bacterium
GATCGTGGCCGAGGACATTGACGGCGAGGCACTGGCCACGCTGGTCATCAACCGGCTGCGTGGAACTTTCAAGATCTGTGCCATCAAGGCACCCGGCTATGGCGACCGCCGCAAGGCCATGCTCGAGGATATCGCCATCCTCACCGGCGGCCAGGCCCTGTTCGAGAGCCTCGGCAAGAAGCTCGAGAACGTGACCCTGGCCGACTTGGGCCGCGCGAAGAAGGTCATCATCGACAAGGACAACACGACGATCATCGAGGGCGGCGGCAAGAGCGTCGAGATAAAAGGCCGCATCGAGCAGCTTCGCCACGAGATCGAGAACGTCTCCAGCGACTACGACCGCGAGAAGCTCGAAGAGCGGCTCGCCAAGCTGGCCGGCGGCGTCGCGAAGGTCAACGTCGGTGCGGCGACCGAGATCGAAATGAAAGAGAAGAAGGCCCTGGTCGAGGACGCACTGCACGCCACCCGGGCGGCCGTCGAGGAAGGCATTGTCCCCGGCGGCGGCGTCGCGATCCTGCGAGCTTCCAAGTCGGTCAAGCCGGAAGGCCTGATGGACGATGAGTTGATCGGCTACAACGTCGTGTTGCGGTCGTGCCGAGCCCCGGTCACACAGATCGCGGCCAACGCGGGCCAGGACGGCGGCATTGTCTGCGAGAAGGTCGCCGAAGCCAAGGGCGCCGTCGGATACAATGCGGCGATCGACAAGTACGAGGACCTGATCAAGGCCGGCGTGATCGACCCGACCAAGGTCACCCGCACCGCGTTGCAGAACGCTGCCAGCGTAGCCACGCTGCTGCTGACCTCCGACGCCCTCGTGGCCGAGATGCCCAAGGAAGACGCCGCCCCAGCGGGTCCTCCCGGCGGCGAAGGAATGTATTGATGAGGGATTAGGGACGAGGGATTAGGGACGAGAGAAAGCCCCAAAGTCCCGAGTGTCACTGGTCCGAAGCGAGCATACTATTGCCCCCTTCTCCACCGCCGGTCCCAAATCGGGATCGGCGGTGTTTTTTATTTGCAGTCAGCCTTCACCGGGTAGCCGCGATGATTTTCCGCAGCAGGCTCTGCCACTTGAAAAGACGTATTCGGAAAATCGTCGGGGTTGCGCAGCAACGGGAGGATTCTGGCGCCTGTTGCCCGATGGGATAATGCTCATACGGTGGGGGGACCGTCGGGCGGGCACGTCAACAGCGACCCCCCTCCGCAGAGTTATTTCGCGCTATTTTCCGCGATTTTGCCGGAATTTGCTGGGAATCGCTGGCCGGCTCGCTATACTCAATGACTAATCCAACGTTTATCCCCGAGCCAAGTAGCCCGAGGCAACCGAGTAGAGTTTTTCCTCCAGATCTAAACGGGGGCAGCGTTACGCAGCCAACGCGAATGAGGCTATCGTTTTCGATAGCAGTTCTCCTGGGCTGCGCTCTGTAGTGGGTCCCCTTGCGGGACCGGTTTCCCTTGGTTTTTCATTGGCGGGGATTGTCCGCCTCTACGCAGATTGGAGACAGCTCATGGTTCGTTCAGCAGTGCTTTTTCTTGCAGCAGCAGTTTTCCTGGCCGATGCGGGACCGGTCGACGCCGGCGGTGTGGTGATCAACGAGGTCCTCGCCCACACGGACTGGCCGATGAGTGACGGGATTGAACTGCACAACGTCACCGGCGCGGCGATCAACGTCGGTGGGTGGTACTTGAGCAACTCGGAGGGCGGCGACAACTACAAGAAGTTTCAGATTCCGGACCCGACGACGATCCCGCTCGGCGGCTATTGGGTCTTCGATGAGGTCGACTTCAACCCCACGCCGATGAATCCGCAGCCGCACCATTTCTCCCTGGACGGCGACCGCGGCGGCGGCGTGTGGCTGATGGAGGCCGACGGGGCCGGCAATCTCACGCAACTCGCCGACCACGTAGAGTTTGGTGCCCAGGCCAACGGCAAGCCGTGGGGCCGCTGGCCCAACGGCGTGGGAACGATGTACCCGATGACCGACCTGACCCTTAGGTTGGACAACAGCGGGCCTCGCTTGGGAGATGTGATCGTCAACGAGGTCCACTACAACCCCGGCGTGATGCCCGGCGCCGAGGAATTGGAGTTCGTCGAGATCTACAACACCACGGACGCCCCGGTCAATCTGACCAACTGGCGGTTGCGCAAAGGAATCGACTACGACTTCACCCCCGGCGACACGCTCGAAGCCCTTGGGACGATGGTGGTGGTGGGATTCGATCCGGCCGGCGAGCCGGCCAAACTGGCGGCCTTCAAGGCGGCCCACGGTATCGTGAGGTCGATCATGGCCGTCGGTCCCTACGCGGGCGAGCTTGACAACGACGGGGAGTCCGTCCAGTTGCAGTATCCCGGTGTGCCGCCGTACAACGAGCTCGACTTCTACCCCGGCCTGCTGGAAGACGAGGTGATTTACGACGACGACAACGGCTGGCCCGTGACGGCCGACGGGCAGGGGTTTTCGCTGAACCGGGCAAGTGCGGATTCGTTCGGCAACAACGCCGCTAGTTGGACCGCCGCCGTGCCCACGCCCGGCGTGGTCCCCGAACCGTCCGCGTTGGTCCTGCTCGGCATGGGGACGGTCGGGCTGGCGGCTTTCGCGTGGCGGCGCGGCAGGAATGTGGGATCGGCCGCGCTGTTGCGACAGAGGCGGGGGTAACACAAACGCTTTTCATGCCTGTTTTCCTTTCACTCAACCGGAGGCAATACGATGAAACGCCTGATTGTCATGCTGGTGGGGCTTGCACTGGGGTATGGTGGTGCGTGTACGTGCTCGGCGGAGACCGTCGATCTGATCCCGCTGTTCGACCTGGGGCAGCACGTGGTCAGCGGGAGTGGGACGTGGTCGACGGGGAAATAGTCAACGTGGGAGACCCGGCCGCGCGGATCAGTTTTCCGTATCGGCCGCCGTTGGAGTACGACTATACGGTCGATTTCACGTTGACCAGCGGGTCGGACCCGTGGCACAACATCGCGCAGCTTGCTTCCCGTGGCGACGTACCCTTCGAGTTCAGCACCAATGCCGGCACCGGCCACTACTCGCGGCTGGAAGACATCGACGGGCATTCGGTGATCGGCAACCCCACGTTGACTCGGTACACGTTCGTCGACGGCGGACGCTATACATCGGTGGTTCGCGTCCGCAACGACCGGGTGACCTGCGAGATCAACGGCGAGGTGCTGATCGACTACGAGACGGACTACTCGGACCTCAGCCGCAACGGGAAATGGACGATGCCGGACCAACTCAACATCGGCCTGGGCGGATACGGCGGCCCGACCACGTTTCACTCCGTCACGATCACGCCGGTGCCCGAGCCGTCGACGGCGGCGCTGTTGAGCCTTGGAGCGGTCGGGCTACTGGTCTTCCGTGGGCGGCGTAGGCGGTGAACTGCCAGGTGTAGCAGGAGGGCGTGGGGAGTGGTGTGTCGGTTGGATGAATCGCTAGCCGAGGGCGAAAGCGGGTTGCCCGATGGGATAACGCTCATACGGTGAAGGGACCGTTGGGCGGTCGCAGCCGTCAGCCGGACGCCGGCGAGACAACAGGTCTCTTCGTCGCCACGCTTCCTCTTGTGACCCTAACCCCCCCTCAAACCCGTCGCCATCGCCGAAGCCCCGCCAGGGCCAACGCCGCGGCAGCCAGCAGTCCCAGCGACCCCGGCTCGGGCACCGCCGAGACGGCGTAACCGCTGAAGCCGGTCACCGTGAAACTGGCGTAATCCCCGTTGCAGGTCAAATCGGCCGCCTCGTACTCGGCCCACTGCGATCCGTCGTGATACCAGAGGGTCACCTCCGACGGATCGAACCACGGCCCCACGTCGAACGAGAGATAGGCCGGGTCGTCGGCATTATACGCCCCGGTCACCTCGAACATCCAAGCCCCACGAACCAAGTCATCGGCCTGAAGCAGCGACGCCAGTTCAGCAAGCGTCGAGTCGCTTATGGCCGTGGCGGTCACGTGTACCTCGCTGGCAACATCCGCCGCAAGGAAGCTGGCCCCAACCGACCAACCGGTGTGGGCGTCGTCGATCAACACGCGCTGCGTCTCGCTGCGGTCGATCGTCACCATCGCTCCGGGCGCGCCCGACACTACGTCGGAAGCGGTGAACTGATGGCTCGGCCCATGCCAGGTTCCGCCGACGGGCTGATAGCCGCCGCTGCCGCTGAACTTGCCCGCAGCAATCGGCTCATAGACGTTGCCTGCCGTCGCCCCCGCCCCGGCGAGGATGCGAATTTCTCCGTCGTTGGTGATCGTCCCGCTGCCGCCGTCGATCTCCAGCAGGCTGCCGTTGCCGATGTCAATCCCCAGTAGCGACTTCGTATTGCCCTGCAGCGACTTCGTATTGATCACCACTCTTGTCGCCGAGACGCCGCTGCCACCGGAGATGTTGACCGTCCCTCTGCCGAAACTGCCGATGTAGAGGTAGTTGCCGGCAGTCCACCTCGATCCAGTGCCATCAATCGTCACGATACCCGTCGCACTAGGCTGGGTACCAATGTTGCTGCCTCCATCCACGACGACGGTGGCACCGGCGGTGATGCTGAGCGTACCGTTGCCGCTGTTGCCGACATGGAACCTCTCACGGTGAGTCCAGGTCGAGCCCACGCCATCGATCGTCACGTGACCTGTCGAATTCCCCCCGGAACCGATGGCGGTGTACCCGTCGGTGACGAGCGCGCCACCGTTGGTGACGTCAAGCGTACCGTCGCTCCACGTGCCGACCCGGACGCCGCCGTTGGACCACATCGAACCCGCGCCATCGATCGTCACGCTACCCGTCGAACCAGAATGGGTACCGATGTGATTGGACCAATCGCCGAAGACCGTGGCGCCGTTGGTGATGTTGAGCGTGCCGTCGCCGTAGTGGCCGACGTAGATGCCGCCGCCACTGTTCCATGTCGAACCGGCGCCGTCGACCGTGACCTTGCCCGTCCCACCAAAACGGGCGCCGAGGTGACCGGCCAAACTGCTGACGGCGGCGCCGCCGGTGATGTTGAGCGTACCGTTGCCGAGAAACGCGACCTCAATGCCCGAACCAGCGGTCCACGTCGAACCGACGCCGTCAACCGTCAGCAAGCCCGTTGCGTTCTCTCCGTAACCGATGCGGCCGGAGTGCGAAACGAGATCGCTCCCGTGGTTAACCACCAATTCGCCGACAGCGCTACCGCCGACGTAACCCCGCGTATCGCTGTGCCAATTGTACCCGTTGTCCGGGCTAACGTCGCCGGTGGTGACGATCGCGGCATCAGCCTCGGGGAGTTGGACGGCAAGACAAACTGCTGCCAGGAAGGCAAGCGTAAGCGATTTCGATCGTTCCATTTCTATTCTCTCTTTCTCACTGGTAACGTAGACGTGGAGGCAAACACACAGCGATGCGAACGTTAGTTCTGCGACGCCAAAGGCCGTGCTATTGCTGCCTCAGTCGTGAGAAAGAGTGAAGAAACCTGTGGAACGAAGTCTCGCAAGATGAAAACCGTTTTCTCGTCTGCCAAGCAACACCTGCCAGCAGATTCCCTTAGTTTACACAACACGCCAGGAATGTCAACCATCTCGGTCGATTTTGGGCCTGTGGCCCCCCCCTCGTTCCCAGGCTCCGCCTGGGAACGCACTGTCTTGGAGGCTCCGCCTCCCAGGATCCCGAACCAACGTAACCCCTTGTGGCAACACGAGTTCCGCTTCAACGAGGCAGAGCCTCGGGGCATTGCGTTCCCAGGCAGAGCCTGGGAACGAGAGGATACAGATCACTTGTCGGGGCGGGGCAGCGACGTATGATGATACTGCATGTCCTCTCCCACCATCCATCCCGCCGCCGTGCCCAGCGACCAACTGTTGGCCGAGTGTGATACGCGACGGCTGCGGCGGTCCGGGCCCGGCGGGCAGCATCGTAATAAGGTGGAGACGGCCGTTGTGCTGACGCATCGTCCGACGGGCGTCATGGCGGAGGCCAACGAGCGACGTAGTCAGGCGGAGAACCGCTCGGTCGCGATCGGGCGACTCCGCGTGAACCTTGCCCTGGAAGTACGGTCGGCACGTGGCGACGACGCGCCGCCGAGCCCGTTGTGGCAGTCGCGTTGTCCGGCCGGCCGGCTGAGCGTCAGTCGTTCGCACGACGACTTTCCCACCCTGCTGGCCGAGGCGCTGGACGTGCTGGCCGCCGTCGAGGCAGACGCCGCCCGGGCGGCCGACCGGCTGCGATGTTCTTCTTCGCAACTCGTCAAGCTACTCAAGCAGGAGCCCCGGGCATTGGCGCTGGTCAACCGTTGGCGGGGGCAGCGGGATCTGCACCCGTTGAAGTAGAAGCAGCTATTCGTAGGTCAGGGCTTGCCCTGACGTGGACACACGAGCAACCTTTCGCTTGTCAGGGCAAGCCCTGACCTACAGCGGTTCGCGTTTCTTCTCCTGATTCAGCTCCGGCCCCATCTTGCGGCGTTTGTAGGTGACCGAGTAGGAGACGAAACGTTTCTCGCCCGGCGTCAAATCGAGGAAGTATTTGACGTGGTTCTGGTCGACCCGCTCCTTGC
>JABMRB010001269.1 GCA_013202865.1 Candidatus Nealsoniibacteriota bacterium
CCCACTCCCCACTCCCCACTCCCCACTCCCCACTCAGAACGCTGATGCACACGCGCCGTACGGGCAAACACGAATGCATGCGAGACACTCGATACAGCATTCCGGATCGTAGGCGACGTCGCGTTTGGCCGCATCGCCGATGACCAGGGCGTCGGTCGGGCAATGGACCACGCAGTGGCCGCAGTGTGTGCAACGGTCGGCGTCGCGGGTCACGCCCTTGTCGGTGTCGTTGACGGTGACGTCGAAAGTCTTCACGAAATCGACCCCGCGTTGGATATCGTCTTCCGTGCCGGTCACGTCAAGTACCAGGTATCCTTCCTCCTCGGGTGTGACCCGGGCGCGAAACACGTTGACCACGAGATTGTGGTCTTTCACGAGGTGGTAGATAATCGGTTTCTCGCTCTTCCAACGGGGAAAGAAGAGCATCAGTTTTTTTGTGGCGGTTTCACTCATCACGGTTTCTCCCTTGCCGCGAGCGGCTTCATGACGGTATCTTTCGGCAGCGACGCGAACGGGGCATTAAGCAGGAAATCACCGCGCCGGACCTCGTCGGCCAGCAGGTTCGCAATCTCCAACGCCTTGTGGTAGGAGGAGAGCGAGCCGACCGCCACTTTTTTACCCTCCACTTCGATTTCGCCGGTTCGCAGTTGTTCGTAGCTGACGTGGCCGATGACGTTACCCGTGTTCTGCGGATAATCGTTGCTGTAGTCGACCACGGGCGCGAGGATATCGCGGTCGCGGATGCAGGTTCGTTTGAGCACGTCGGCATTGAGGATCGGAATCGGAATCCCTACGCCGAGACCGACCGAGATGCCGTAGCCGCGAAGACTCGCACCGCGGACGAACTCCGGCTTCATTTGCTTCATATCGGCGGTCAGTGCGAGCGTGCCGGCCCCGCTTTTGGGGATCCCCTCGGGCGTTCTCGCGCCGCCGCCGGCGTGCTGCGTCCCTTCGGCGTAGACGTGCCCCCGGGCGCCGGCCAACCAGACTTTCGTTCCCACGCCGATCGTGTCGTAGAAGGGGTCGTTCAACAGCGGCGAAAGCTGACCGGCGCTGCAGTAGTTGACGTTCTTGCGGTTCGGCTCCAGGCACCCCATGTAGGTGTAGATTGTTTTGTCCGAGTCGTTGATCGCCACGTTGTAGTTCTGGTAGCAGTTCCGCGGGTTGACCATGATCGCCTGGTTTAGGTCGTTGATGGTGAAGTAGGTGCGGATCTCGCGCAGCGGATAGCAGTCGGTCCCGTAGGAGAGTGCAAACAGTTGCAGGGTCTTCCCGGCAACGAGGTCTTCGATCACATGGCCGCCGCCGTAGCGGAACTCGCCCGGGTAGTACATGTTGGCCGGGTCACCGTGCCGGGTTTGGGTTGCGCCGAGATAGACGTCCACGGCCGCCACGCCCGTGTAGGCCAGCACGTCTTCGATCCAGGCCTCCGACATGCGGATCTTGGGCTTGGTATGCCCGAAGCTGAGAAAGCACCCCGACGAGCACATCGGACCAAACGTGGCCGTAGTGACCACGTCGACCTCCTCGGCGACCGCTTCAAGGCCCTTCTCGTCGACGTAATCGATGATCTCTTCGGCGGTCAGCACGACGGCCTTCCCCGACGAGATGCGGTCGTTAATCTGTTCGTAGGTCTTCATAGTTTATGTCCAATTCCAGTTGACACGCCGACAACATCTATGAGTCTACCGGAAGCCGGTCCTGTTGCAAGAGGTTCTGTGGGCAGTCTCCGGAAATACTCAGTAAACTTGTAGGATTTATCCTGCGCAAGTATTTCCTGTATTCCTCGGGGATTATGTGCTTTCCATGCAATTTACCCAAGGATTGCCGGCGTTCCACTACCCAATCGATCACCATTTCTCGCCGACCGCCGGCAATGCTCGCGGGCCACCACTTCTCCCCTTACCCCCCCGCGGCAACCCCCTCGAGCCGCCCGAAGACCGGCTCGCCACCGACCAACGTCGCGCGGACCTCAAACGTCGGCGGCTCGCCCGGTTGCGAAGATTCTCGCAGATCGAACAGCACCAGATCGCCCGGATCGCCCGGCTGCAAACCGCCGGGCTCGATGCCGAGCAGCTCGGCCGGGTGATCGACGGCCATTCGCACGGCCACGTCCAGACCGATCTCGGCGTAGTGCATTACGTTGGCTATGCCGGTGCCGATCGGCCGCGATGCACCGGCGAGCAACTCCCGCTGCCCGGCGATCACGAGCTTGCCGTCGGACAACACTTCCACGTCGCAGAGGCTGCTGCCGTAACGGCCCGGCGGCATCCCCGCCGGACCGACCAGATCGCTAACCAAAATGCAACGCTCGGGCGTCTTGGCACGAACGAACGTCTTGACCACCTCCGGCGGCAAGTGATGGCCATCGGCGATCAGCCCGGCCACGAGCCGGTCGTCGGCCAACTGGGGCCAGATGTAGTTCGACAACCGGTGGATCGTCGGGTGCGAGCCGTTGCCCAGGTGTGTGCTCATCCGGGCGCCCGCATCGACGGCCGCGCGGATCTGCGCGGGATTGGCTGCCGTATGACCGATCGCCACGATCACGCCGCTGTCGGCCGTACGACGGATGAAGTCGGTCGCCGCATCGAGTTCCACGCCCATGGTGAGAATGCGGATCCGACCGTCGGCTGCCGCTTGCAGTCGCTCAAACTCATCCCAGTCGGGCTCTCGACAATGCTCGCGGGGATGGGCACCCCGGGCACCGTCCTCACTGGATATGTACGGTCCCTCAAGATGAATACCGGCGATCCGCCGACCAATCTCCGGCGACCGGCAGGCCTCGGCGATCGTCCGCAGGCAGCCGTGGAGCACGTCGAAGTGTTCGGTCGTCAACGTCGGGCAGAACCGCGTCACGCCGAAGGAGTCCATAACTCGGACGACGCCGGCGATCTTCTCCGGCGTCAACTCCGGCGAGTTGAACTCCGTGCCGCGGTAGCCGTTGACCTGCAGGTCGATTAGTCCCGGGGCGACCCGGGGCAACTCGACGGAGCGTCGCCGCTCGACCGCGGTCACGCGCGCGATCCGCCCGTCGGCGATTTCCAGCCGCACCGTCTGATCCGTATCGAATCGCCGGGCAAGCAGTTCCATGGGGCACCTCCAAGCCGTACTTTAGCCGATCGGCTCGAATTGCGGAAGTCCGGGATTTCCGACTGGACATCCTTGTCGCGGCGTGGTCCAATAGGTGCGATCTACCCCACCTATGCTCCAGACCTACCATCCATCCGAAAGGAAAGCCCATGTCCCGTCAAACTCGCCGTACGTTTCTGAAGCGAGCCGCCGCCAGCGCCGGTGTGGCCGCCACGTTTACGATCGCCGGCACGAAGGCCTCCGGCCACGTGCTCGGGGCCAACGACGCGATCCGCCTCGGCGTGGCCGGCATCAACGGCCGCGGCCGCAGCCATATTGGCGCGTTCTCCGGCAAGGACAACGTGCAAGTAACCCACCTGATCGACCCCGACAGCCGGTTGCACGAGTCTCGCTCGCAGTCGATCCAGAAGTCGGGCGGCAATACGCCCAAGTGCTTCCAGGACATCCGCGAGGCCCTGGACGACAAGAACCTCGACGCCGTGTCGATCGCTTCCTGCAACCACTGGCACGCGTTGCTGGCGATCTGGTCGTGCCAGGCGGGTAAGGACGTTTACGTCGAGAAGCCGTGCAGCCATAACGTCTTTGAAGGCCGCAAGCTGGTCGAGGCGGCGGCGAAGTACAAGTGCATCGTCCAGCACGGCACGCAGAATCGGTCGAGCAGCGGTTGGCAGAAGCAGATCGCCGCGGTAGCCAGTGGCGAGTACGGCAAGCTGCTGGTCTCCTACGGCTACGCCAGCAAGCCCCGCGGGAGC
>JABMRB010001270.1 GCA_013202865.1 Candidatus Nealsoniibacteriota bacterium
ACGTAACCGGCACCTGGGAGAGCGTGCTGATCGCGATGGCCGAACCGAACCTCACGCCCGAGTTCCGCAAGACGGGCATGTGGGTCCAGTCGCACGTCGCCCGCGGCCGATACTCGGCGGCCGGTGCCACGGTGGCGGCCGACATGCTCGAATGGTTTCGCAAGCAGTTCGGTTCCGAGGCGAAGCTCAAGGCGGCCGAGGAGGGCGGCCAGGAATGGGACCACCTGATGGCCCCGGCCGCCGCTGCCGAGCCGGGTGCCCGGCGGGTGATGTTCCTGCCACACATGTCGGGCGTTTCCTGTCCGTTCGTCGACGAGCGGAGCATGGGGGCGTTTGTCGGCCTGAGCAATCGGGCGACCTCCGGCGACGTGGTCCGGGCGATGATCGAGGGGCTCGACTACCAGTTCCGCGACATCGTCACCACGATCGAAGCCAACGCCGACGTGAAGCTCGAAAAGTTCCTCGCCGTCGGCGGCGCCACTCGCAACGAGTTCTGGATGCAGAACAAGGCCGACGTGCTCGGCCGCGAGATCGAAGTCCCCGCCGTCGAAGAAGCCACCCCGCTAGGCGCCGCCATCCTGGCCGGCATCGGCGTCGGCGCATTTGCCGACGAGGAGGACGCATTCGCCCGAGTCTACAAGCCCGGCAAGACCTACCGCCCCGACCCCGAGTTGTCCGCCATGTACGCCGAGCGCTTCCAGATTTACCAACAGCTCTACGAGGCCCTAAAACCAATCCATCACGGGCTTACATAGAGTATTTAGCCCCGGGTGAACACACCCGGGGCCGTCAATGTCGTAGCACGGAACTTGTTCCGTTTGCAGAACAAGCTCGCAAAGAAATTCATCAAGCGCTTCATTAGAGGAACATCGTAACCAAGCAATACTCGCCATAGACAACACCACCGCAAGCGATAAAGAAGGCGGCAATGGGGAAGAGTCCCCATGCTCCGTCGTCATCATCCTCCATCAGGACCCGGACAATTTTCGGAATAAAGATGGCCTTGAGAATGGCAACGATCGTTTCAAAGAACGTATCCGCTGCGCCTGCTTTCGTGTCGAACACCAACCAGCCAATGAACAAGTAGACGGGGACGTTTAGGATGATTAGAGTTGCTACGAGCATCGTTTGCCTACGTGAGAGGAATTACGCTGGTCGTGTGTTTTCCGTCGTCAAGTCTGGTTCCTGCTCTGAATTCGGTCCTTCGGAGCCCGACTTCACTGGATCAAGCATACAGAAAGTGCCAATTCGTCGCAAGCAACGCCGTTCCTTCGGGAACCATGCTGTGCGCTGGTGGCGTCGACACTTCTTCGCGTGTACACTTGGGGACAGGCTCCTTCGATCGGTCGCCAATCTCAATAAAGAAGTAACAATTCAAGGAGATGTATGATGCAGCGCAGAACATTCATGACCGCCGCGGCGGTGAGCGCGGCTACGATGGGGACCGCCTCCATGGCGGCAACGGCCCAGGCAACGGGGAAGTTCAAACTGCGCTATGGCCCGAAGATCAATGCCTTTGCAGCCCATGTGGGCAACGACCCGATCGACAACATCAAGTTCGCCGCCGATCAGGGTTTTCGCGGCATGTTCGACAACGGCCTGGGGGGGAAACCGGTCGATCTGCAGGTGAAGATCGCCGAAGAGATCGAGAAGCAGGGCATGAAGCTCGGCCCCTTCGTCATGGGCGGCAACGACCGCGAGCATCCCATGGTCCTGGGCGGCAAAGAAGCGCGCGACGCCGTTGTGGCCGGAACGAAAGCGGCTGTCGAGATCGCCAAACGCGTCAACTGCGACCGGGCCCTTCTCGTGCCGGGCAGTTACGACCTGCGTCTTCATAGCGACTATCAAACCGCCAACGTGATCGACACGCTGCGCTTCGCCGCCGAGGTGGCCGAGCCCGCGGGTTTGGTGATCGTGCTCGAGCCGCTCAACTGGTACGCGAACCACCCCGGTCTGTTCCTCCACGAAATCCCGCAGGCGTACATGATCTGCCGAGCCGTCAACAGCCCATCGGTCAAGATCGTCAACGACCTCTATCACCAGCAGATCTCCGAGGGCAATCTGATTCCGAATATCGACAG
>JABMRB010001271.1 GCA_013202865.1 Candidatus Nealsoniibacteriota bacterium
CGATGCCCGTGGTCACCATCGTCTCACACGCCACACGGCTGTAGGGGTCCACGGCGAACAGGGCGTCGAGCACGCCGTCGGAGATTTGGTCGGCCAGCTTATCCGGATGCCCGCCGCTGACGGCCTCGCTGGTGAACAGGAACTTGCCTTTTGCCACGAAAACCCTCCTCTAGAACAGAACGTCGACGATGATATCCACAATCACGCGATTATACGCAGTTTCAGGCCCACCGGGCAACCCGAAACGCCCACCGCCCAGTCGCCCGGGGGGCACGTACCCGCAACAAAGCCGCGACCGCTGGTCGCGCCCAAGCCGCTCGCAAACAACCAAGCGAGCCGCCGGGCTTGTCCCGGCGCGAATCGGCGATGATTATCGCTGAGTATTGCGAATTGGCGTGAATTGGTGTGAATTGGCGTGGGGTGGTCTTGGGTGGTTCTTGGCGCGACCGGCTCGGGCGCGACCACCGGTCGCGGCTTTCTGGAGTAAAGATGATAGGTGTTGGAATGTTTGCTCGGTGGCGCCGAGCTGGTCGAGGACCAGGTTGCGGGCGCGGGTGCCCAGGGTGACGATGTAGTCGGGGTCTTCGAGACAGCGGCGGACGAAACGGCTCAGGTCGGCGGCGTCGTGGACCACCACGGCGGCGTCGCGGGCGAGCATCGCGGAGACGACGTCGCGGAAGTTGCGGGTGTTGGGGCCGAACGAGACGGCGGCGCCATAGGCGGCCGGTTCGATCATATTCTGGCCGCCGCGGTCACCCAGGCTGCCGCCGACGTACGCGATCTGCGCCGTGCCCCACCATGCACCCAATTCGCCCACCACGTCGACCAATAACACGCGCGGCGAGCCGCCGGGCTTGTCCCGGCGTTTCGCCTGACGATCATCCTGACGATCATCCTGACGATCATCCTGACGATCATCCTGACGATCATCCGAGCGCTCTGTGGGCGCGGGGATAAACCCCGCGGCTCGCTCTTCTAATGCCGTGCGGCGCTGCCATGCGAGGCCGGATTCGTCTAGTAATCTGGCAACGGATTGAAAACGGTCCGGGTGGCGGGGGACTAATACGAGTCGCAGTTTGGGCCAGGACGGACTGAGTTGCTTGAAGACCTCTAGCGCCACGGCCTCCTCGGGCTGCTGTGTACTGCCGGCCAGTAGGACCACGTCGTCGTCGGCAAAGTGGGCCAGTTCGGCCAGGTGCCGAGTGGCCGGATTGTTGCGATCGGTCTGGGCCCCGTCGTATTTCATTGAACCGGTCACCCGGACCGATTCCGGCCGGGCACCCAAGCTGCGGAACCGGTCGGCGTAGGTCTCGTCCTGCACGGCCACGACGTCGATCTGCCGCAGCACCCGGGCAACCAGCGGGCGGACGCGCCGATAGCCGCGGAAGCTGTGCTCGCTGAGCCGACCGTTGATAACCGCGACTTTCGCACCGCTTCGCCGGGCAGAGCGGATCAGGTTCGGCCACAGTTCCAACTCGGCGAGCACGAGCAGATCGGGCCGAATCCGCCGCATGGCTGCGCGGACGGCCCAACTGAAATCCAACGGGCAGTAGAAAACGGTTAACTGGGGATACTTCTTGCGAGCCTGCGCCATGCCGGTCATGGTCGTGGTGGAGACGACGCATTGCCACTCGGGCCGCCGCCGGTGGATCTCTCGGATCAACGGCGTCAGCAGATTGACCTCGCCAACGCTAACCGCGTGCAGCCAGACGCACGTTTTGTCCGACGTCTGCCGCGGGACCAGCCCGAGCAGCTTCGCGGCGAATCCCTCGCGATACTTCCCCTTGCGCACCGCCGAGTAGACCAGCCACGGCGAGGCGATCAGCAACAGTAGCAGGTAGCAGAAGTTTAGCAGATAAGGCACGTAGGGATTCCTTTCCCGTGTCGTCCTTGTGTTTCTAGCGTAAAATCAGGTGTCTTCGTGAAGCCGGTCGTTTTCCGTCGGATCCGCAGGAGCAACAAGACGGTCCTTGTGCCTCTTCTGCAACTCCATGTAGTATTCAACGAGTCGCTTCGGGTCATGCCGACAATTCATACGGCCCGTGTGGCTAGTCGGTCGGCGGCCGTCGCCTTTCGAACCGCGTCGATGGGCACCGAGGCCACGGCCAAGGTCTCACCATTGGCCGAGAACAGTTCCACCTCGAAACCGATCACCCGACCGGACGCATCGCGGTGTTCTTCGACAATGGTGGCAACGTCGCCACGGCACAGCCCTTCTTCGGGAAGGTCTTGTGCGAGTACGATTCGGGTAAACGGTTCCAGCGTCATCGGTCTGTCTCCGGAATCACCGTGATCAGTCGTGGAGAAGCCTCTCCGTGTCTTGTCATCCAGATCGATTTCTTTGGATGCTCCGTCGGGATGTTCGAGATTCAAAAGGTAAGCAACGATCTTCTCGCCGGATATGATCGCATGTTCGGCTCCCGGTATTATCATAGCATGGCAGTCGCGTTCATAGAAGTATGAATCGATCCTTTCCTCACGCTTTGCCCCCCGCTTAGCCTTTCCGCATGAAACAACTCTTGAACTTCTTTCCACTGCCGCAGGGGCATGGCTCGTTGCGGCCGACGCGCTTGCCGTGGTGGCGGATCGGCTCGGGTTTGTGGTCGGCTTCGGTGCCCTCGATGGCCGCCTGCTGCTGGGCGGCGATCTCGCTGGCCGAGGC
>JABMRB010001272.1 GCA_013202865.1 Candidatus Nealsoniibacteriota bacterium
CGACGTCGACTTCCTCGTGGCCGTGATGAACCCCACGGAGCCGTCCTTTCGGGCGGTCAAGCGGATCGTCGCGCTGGTCGACCAGTTGCCGATCAAGATCGGCCATCGGATCGTGCTGGTCAATCGCGTCGGCCCCGACGGCGTCGGCGAGCGGTTCGAGCGGGAACTGGCCGAACTGAACGCGGACCGATTCGCCGACGTACCGCAAGACGATACGGTCGAGCAGATCGGCGCCGCCGGCGACAACATTTTCAGCATACCCGCCGACAGCCCGGCGATGACCGCGGTGAAAGCCGTTGTAGAGAGCATGCGTAACACGTTGGAAAAACCATAACGGAGGGGGTGGCAGTTCAACTGCCACCCCAACGAGTTCAGAACATCCCTTCCCACCCGAACAACGATACACCGAACCAACGCCGGCCTCGGCCGGAATGAAAGCACGAAAGGAGACCTTCGATGAGCGTTCCCGACGCGAAAGAGAAATGGACCGGACAAATTAGCACGGTGACCATCGGGGCCACGTCGGCCGAGGGCGGCACCCGCGGCAGCACGGTGACCATTGGCGGCCAGACGGGCATCCCGTTCCTGAGCTTCGACGGCGGGGTACCCAACCCGCCGGCGATCGCCCTGGAGGTGTTCGACGTAACGCCCACCACCTGGGCCCCGCCGCTAGAGGCGATCTATGGCGATGTCTGGTCGGACCCGGCCGCCTGGGCCAAACGGGTTACGGAACTGGGCGCCGACCTGGTCAACCTCCGCCTGATCGGCACGCATCCGGACGAAGGCGACCGCTCGCCGGACGAGGCGGCCGAGACCGTCAAAGCCGTGCTCTCAGCGACCGACCTGCCGCTGATTATCTGGGGCAGCGGCGTGCCGGCCAAGGACCAACTGGTGATGCCCAAGGTGGCCGAGGCCGCCAGCGGCGAGAACTGCCTGCTTGGTGCGGCCATCGAGGACGAATACCGCACGATCACCGCCGCCGCCCAGGCCGCCGGACACAAGCTGGTTACGCTGGCCCCCTGCGACATCAACAAGCAGAAGCAGGTCAACATCCTCGTGACCGACATGGGTTATCCGCTGACCGACATCGTGATGTATCCGACCACGACGGCCCTGGGATACGGCATGGAGTACATCTACTCGATCCTCGAGCGGGGCCGGCTGGCAGGGCTCTCCGGCGACAAGCTGATGGCCCAACCGGTGATCCTCGACCCGGGCTTTGAGGCCTGGCGAGCCAAAGAGGCGAAGGCGGGCGACGAAGCGGCCGACCTCTGGGGACCCGCCGCCGAGCGCGGCCCGGCCTGGGAGACCGTCACCGCCACCAACCTGTTGCAGGGCGGCGCCGATCTGTTGGTCATGCGTCATCCCAAGGCCGTCGAGGCGGTCCGCAAAGCGATCAGTCAACTCGTCGGCGCATAACCGACCGCGTAATAGCAAGCAAACCAGGAGAATATCGATGCAGATTTTCAGCGAACGTATCAACGGCATGTATCGCGACGTCCGTAGCGCGATCAAGGAGCGCAACAAGGAAGTCGTGCAAGCCCACGTCAAGGAACAGGTCGCCGGCGGCGCCGACGTGATCGACGTCAACATCGGCCCGGTCAAGGGCGACCCGGTCGGCAACTTCGTCTGGCTGGCTCAAACGGTCCAAGAGGCCACCGACAAAACGATTTCCGTCGACTCGGCAAAGCCGAAGCTGCTGTTGGAAGTCGTGCCCAAGGTCCGCGAGGCACTGCCGGATACCAAACTGGTGATCAACTCCAGCACAGCCGCGGCCGACAACATGGAGAAGCTGATCCCGCTGGCCTTCGAGCAGAACTGCGGCATCATCGGCCTGTGCATGGACCAGGAAGGCGTGCCCGGCAGCGTCGAGAAACGGGTCGAGTGCGGGGCCACCTTCATGATGATGGCCATGGAGGCCGGCATCGCGGTCGAGAATATCTACCTCGATCCGATCGTTCTGCCGGTCAACGTCGGCGCCCAGCAGTTACCCAACGTGCTCGAAGCGATCCGCCAGCTCTCGGTGGTCAACGACCCGCCGCCCGGGTTCATCATCGGGCTGTCGAACGTCAGCACCAAGTGCCTGAAGAACAACCTGCTGAACCGCACGTACCTGGTGATGTGCCTGGCCGCCGGATTGACGGCCGCGATCATGGACGCCGCCGACGCCGAACTGGTCGAGGCCGCCGTCACCACCGAGTTGCTGATGAACAAACACCTCTACAGCGACGACTTCGTCAAGGCCTGGCGAATCCAGAAAGGCATCTAAGTAGGGTGCGTGCAACGCACCGATGGCGTAGGGTGGGTCGAGGCACGGGATCCACGCGTTAGCACGTATCGTCGTCCGGCGCGAGGGGCGGCGGTTGTATTGCCAACCCTCATAGGTATAATTGCGGGGTGACAGTACAACGGTCACCCCAACGTGCGTGCATGCGGTTGGGGCGGCAGTTGTATTGCCGCCCCAACGTGCGTTTCACGCACCCTACGCGTAGGAAAACGCCCACAATGAACTCGAACCCTCGATAACAGCAAGGCGACGCCGTGAGCAAAATCCTCGAAAAGAAGGAACTCGTGCCGAACATCTACGAACTGCTCGTCGCGGCTCCGCGGATCGCGCGCAAGACCCGGCCGGGGCAGTTCGTCGTCGTCATGGCTGACGAGCAAGGCGAACGTATCCCGCTGACGATCGCCGATTTCGATCGCGATCGGGGAACCGTCACGCTCGTGCTGATGGTCGTCGGCACCAGCTCGAAGAAAATCGCACGGATTTCGGTGGGTGAGTCGATGGCCGCGATCATCGGACCGCTCGGGGTGGCCTCCGAAATCGAAAAACTCGACACCGTCGTGATGGTCGCCGGCGGCGTCGGCACCGCGCCGGTCTATCCGATCGCCCGGGGGTTTAAGGAGGCCGGCGTTCGGGTGATCTCGATCCAGGGTGCCCGCTCGAAAGACCTCTTGTTCTGGACCGACCGATTGGCCGCGGTCAGCGACCGTCACGTGATCACCACCGACGACGGCTCGGCCGGAATCAAAGGACTGGTCACCGAGCCCTTGAGGGAACTGCTCGAAAAGGACGCCGACAAGAAGATCGGCGCCGTCTACGCCATCGGCCCGGCCATTATGATGAAGTTCTGCTGCAAGACGACCGAGCCGTTCGGCGTCAAAACGGTCGCCAGTTTGAACACGATAATGATCGACGGCACGGGCATGTGTGGCGGGTGTCGCGTGGACGTCGGCGGCACGACCCGATTCACCTGCGTCGACGGGCCCGAGTTCGACGGCCATCAGGTCGACTGGGATATGCTGCTGGCGAGGCAGAAGATCTACGAGAAAGAGGAAGCCTGTTCGTTGGAGAGATACATCGAGACGATTGAAGCGTAGGAAAGGGGCCCGAATCGCTTTTCCGAATGTCGAATGTCGAACAAGGAATATTGAAGTAAGAAGGGGTGATGATGCCGAGCGTGTCGCAAGCAACGTGCCCTTCACACTTCGATATTCCTTGTTCGACATTCGATATTCCCTTCCAGGTACAACTGTAGCATGACCGCAAAGAAGAAACGTCCCCGCACGCCCCGGGTCCCGATGCCCGAACAGACTCCGAGCCAGCGGATCCAGAATTTCGACGAAGTCCCATTGGGCTATACGCCCGAGCAGGCACAAGCCGAGGCCGAACGCTGCTTGCAGTGCAAGAAGCCGGCCTGCCTGAAAGGCTGTCCGGTCAACGTCGATATCCCCGGCTTCATTGGCCTGGTCGTTGAAGGCAAGTTTGCCGAAGCGGCCCGGCGGATCAAAACGACCAACTGCCTGCCGGCCGTCTGCGGTCGCGTCTGCCCGCAGGAGTCGCAATGCGAGGCCCAATGCGTGCTCGGCAAGAAAGGCGAACCGAGCGCGATCGGGCGGCTGGAACGGTTCGTCGCCGACTACGAACGCGAGAACAACCTCATCGAACTGCCCGCGAAGACAACGCCCACCGGCAAGAAAGTGGCCGTCGTCGGTGCCGGGCCGGCCGGGTTGACCGTCGCCGGTGACCTGATCTGCCTCGGCTACGAGGTGACCGTCTTCGAGGCCTTCCACAAGCCGGGCGGCGTGCTCGCCTACGGAATCCCCGAGTTTCGCATGCCCAAGCGGATCGTTCAGCAGGAAGTCGACTACCTCTGCAAGCTCGGCGTGAATCTCGAACTGAATCAGGTCGTCGGCAAGTCGATCAGCGTCGACGAACTGTTCGACGAGGAAGGGTTCGACGCGGTCTTCGTCGGCGTCGGTGCCGGCCTGCCCTACTTCATGGGGGTGCCGGGCGAGAGCCTCGGCGGCGTCTACTCGGCCAGCGAGTATCTCACCCGGGCGAACCTGATGCGGGCCTACGACTTCCCCAACTACGACACACCGATCGTCCGCGGCAAGACCGTCTGCGTGGTCGGCGGCGGCAACGTGGCGATGGACTCAGCACGGACCGCACGCCGGCTCGGGGCCGAGAACGTCTACATCGTCTACCGTCGCAGCCGCCAGGAGATGCCCGCCCGCGGCGAAGAGATCCACCATGCCGAAGAGGAGGGCATCATCTTCAAGCTGCTCTGCTCGCCGATCGAGTACCTCGGCGACGACCGCAGCATGGTCCGCCAGGCCCGCTGCCAGGAGATGGAGTTAGGCGAGCCGGACGCCTCGGGCCGTCGCCGCCCGATCCCCAAGCCGGGCGCCGAATTCACGATCGACACGGAGATCGTGATCGTGGCGATCGGTTCCGGCGCGAACCCGATCCTCACGCGCAACGCCAAGGGCGTGGACTTAAACCGCCGCGGCTACATCGTCGCCAACGACACGGGCCGCACCACCCGACCCGGCGTCTGGGCCGGCGGCGACATCGTTACCGGCAGCGCCACCGTGATCCTCGCCATGGGCGCCGGCAAGACCGCCGCCGCCGACATCCATCAGTATCTCACCGCCGAAAACGGCCAGTGGTTGCCCGAGTAGGTCGGGGCTTGCCCCGACGGCGATCGCGTGGGAATTGAATGGAAACTCACATGGCGGCAACCGCGTGATCTGTAAAGTCATATGGCTGAAGGATGGGAATGTTTGACGCCTATATTCCGGACCCACCTCTTATGTGTCCATTTTGTGGCATGGCGCTAACCTTCCCCACAGTGCAACGCGAGTAGGCCAAGGCGTTGGTCGATGGCGTGTTCTTCACAACTCGCCTCCTTTCGAGTCAATTCACCCGGGGGGTCCGGGGGGTAATGCCTTGCTTGTGAATATCGCCCGAACTGCTTTGACTGACGTTAGTTGCGGTGCAGGATCGCAGACGGTTGTTTTCTGAAAGTCGGGGCCCGCTGGCCGCAAAGCATGTCCTTGACCGCCCTTTCGTAGCGTGTTGCCATCGGGCATCTTTGGAACCAGTTCCTGCAATCGACACCAATTAACTCGGCGGCAATCATGCCTCCTCCTCGCACGCCGCGCTGACCATCGCCACGATACCGGCCCGCACCGCACCGGGCAGCGATTCCCACCGCTCGATGATGACCGCCAGATCGGGGTCGGAGATACCGATTTCCGATTCGAGTGCTGCCCCAGATGCTGACCCATTGGGGAAATCGGCGTATTCCTCGGGTTTCAGGCGATTCCCAGCAGACTCGAAATCAGGTGCCGGCTTGCCGGTTGGCACTCCACCGTGGAGATCGGCACCACGTTCGTGCGGCCACGCGAAGCGCGTGCGCGCAAGCACGCACCCTACGAAAAACTCACACTTCCTTCCACTGGCCCGGAATCGGAACTGGGAATCGGCCTTCGGCGTCGGCCGCGACCGGAGGTGGGCCCTCGGCCGTTAGCTGGTCGACGTGGTCGCAGAACTTGAAGTCGCTCTGCATTAGCTCCTCCCAGGTTACCCGCTGCCCGGTATGGCAGGCGGCCCGGCCCATCAGCGAGACGAAGTCGGCGTAGACCGCGCGCTTGCCTTCGTTGTGGGGCCGGTCGGTGCGGATGCTCTCGATGAAGTCGTTCCATTCGTACTGCCACGGGCTGACCGCGTCGGGCGTGGGCGTCCAGGCGATGTTCTCCTTGTCGATCCGCCCGTCTTTGAACAGGTGGACCGTCGCCCGATGCGTCTGGCCGGAGAACTGCGCGGCGCACTTTGTGCCGTGGATGAACGTAGCGAACTCGCTTCGGGCATGGCTGATCCGGCGGAATCCGCAAAGCGCCTTGCTGCCGTCGGCAAACGTGTACTCCATCGAGTAGACGTCGAGGTTCTGCCCGTGGTCCTGGCTTTCCGGACCGCGGCCGCCCATGCCGTCGCAGGAGACCGGCCAGGCGTCCTTGATCCAGCAGCACTCGTCGATCTGGTGGATCAGGTTGTCGAC
>JABMRB010001273.1 GCA_013202865.1 Candidatus Nealsoniibacteriota bacterium
CTCATAGCTCAAAGCTCAAAGCTCAAAGCTCAAAGCTCAAAGCTCAAAGCTCAAAGCTCAAAGCTCAAAGCTCATTCTAGTGCTTTACATCTTGTGCGCAACACTTTACCCTAAACGCCTCACCCTTATAGCCTTACCCTCCACGCGCAACGCCTTGCCTCAATCCAAACCCCATGCACGCAGAAATCATTGCCGTCGGCGACGAAATCACCAGCGGACAACTGTTGGACTCCAACTCCCAATGGCTCAGCCTCCATCTCGAGGAGATGGGTATCCGGGTCTTGTACCACTCGACCGTCGGCGACGAACTGGCCCCGGCGATGGCCGTCGGTTGCCGTCGCCGGTTCGCTGCCGATTATGGCCTGGCGGTTGGCCGATTCCCCTCTACGGAGTCAGATGCTTCACCCCCGCCGCGGGTATTCGTTGCCCTGGCGAGCCCGGACGGTGTCGAGGTAAAGCGGTTTCCCCACGCCGGACATCCGGCCATCCTGAAGACCCTCTGTGCAAAGCGAGCCCTGAATTTGGCCCGCCTGTCGCTGCTAGGTCGCTTGACGTAACCTGAACGCTATCAACAAGTTACGGAAGTGCCGCTTGCGGCTTAGCACCGTCATGTGAGAAACTGCTAAGCCGCAAGCGGCAGGTACCAGAAATAGCCGTCTCAGGTCCGGATACAACGCAAGGATAATCCTTGCTTATTCCTCCGGTTTTGTGTATCATTCCTAATATAACGTCTTGATGTAACATCCACCTAGATACGGCCGAGGAGGCAGCAGAGGAACATTTCGAGTGACGCGCCGCAAGGCGCTATGTTTGTACGTTCGTGCGCTCCTATTCCGACGGCCCGTTTCTTCCTTTTGACTAGGCGGAGGTATCAAAAACCATGAGATATTCAATTGGCACATTCACGTGTGTGTTGCTGATTTCTGCGCTAGCATGCGCGACTTCAGCCCAAGCCGAAACCATCATCGATTTCGAAGAATTTGGCGATGGCGACAACCTGCACAACCTGGATCTAGGCGGCGTAACGCTGTTGGGCTACGGCAGCAACGTGGAAGTCTTCGACAACCGCTTCGGCGCCGGATTCCACTCATCCACCAAATCGATTTCGTCTCCACTGGGCGCGGCCACGGGCAATCCTCTGGTGGGCGTATTCCACGTTCCCGTCCAGTCGCTTAGTCTCTGGGCCGGCGATTCCGGGGGGTTCGGCGAACTCGACTCATGGCGGCTGGAGGCCTACGACGCACCGGCGGGCGGAAATCTCGTTGCAGCGGTCAGTTCGATCGTTTGGGACGGTGCCCCCTATCAAGAATTGAGTGTTGCAGGCGAGACAATCTGGCGATTCGAGGCAAACTGGACCGGCCCGACCAACCTGGGGATCGCCTTCGACGATCTCCATTTCCAGGCCATTCCCGAACCTTCTAGTCTGGTGCTGGCCGTAGTTGGCCTCGCAGCCGGTTTGCTGTTCGCGCGACGCCGAAGGGCTCAATAGAAGCGACTGTTTGAGTTCCGTTCGTAGTACCGCCTTCAGGCGGAAAACGCCTTGCCAGGGCGAGCCGAGATCCCCCAGTATTCCGGCTGAAGCCGGTACTACGAACGACGAATTGCAAGCACACACCCTACTGCACCCCGTAGCCGGGGCGTCCCATCGGGCAGTATAATGGTTGGGGCAGGCCTGCCGTCAGGTTGCCACAGCCACTTGCCCTTGGAAAAAGGCACGGGATGCCCGATCCGGATGCTCAACGCGATACGATTGATCTTTCGCGCCGTCAGCGGTTCGAGGCGGCGTGGATCGAGGGGCACCCCGAACCGATCGAGCGGTCTCTGCCGCCGGGAGACGACGACGCCTACCTGGCCACGCTCGAAGAACTCGTCGGCGTCGAACTCCGCTTTGTATTCGACTCGTGGCACAAGGCGCACGGTGGGTCGGCGGGAGTCTTGGACCAGACCATCGACGCGCCGCCCCGACTCGAGACGTACCTCGACCGATTTGCGCCGCTACGTGACCCGGAAATCGTCGGGCGGCTTGTCCAGAAGGAATGGGAAGCGAGGAGCCGTTGCGGCGAAACCCCGTCGATCGAAGAGTATCGCCGCCGCTTTCCCGAAGCCACGACCGCCGGGCAACCACCCGGTGACGGCCTGCCGATGGTCAGCGGCATGAACATCGATACCCCCGTGCCCGAGACCCTGCCGGGCGGGAACGCTCTCGGCGGCACCGCCAACGATACCTCGGTCGACGCGCCCGAGGAGTTCAAACCGAGACGGTTCGGCAACTACGAACTGCTTGAAGAGATCGGTCGCGGTGGGATGGGGATCGTCTATCGCGCGCGGCAACTGTCGGCCGATCGCATCGTCGCTCTGAAACTAATCCAGCGCGATCGCCTCGCAGGCCTGTCTCACCACACGCAGGCCAACACGCTGGGCCGCTTCCGCCACGAGGCCCGGGCGGCTGCGAAATTGGAGCACGAACACATCGTCACCGTCTACGAGGTGGGTGAAATCGACGGGCAACCGTTCTTCTCGATGCGTTACGTCGAAGGCCGGGACCTGGCACAGATGCTGCGCGACGGCCCGATCGCAAACCGCCGCGCCGCCGGCTACATGGAACCGGTCGCCCGCGCCGTCCACGAGGCCCATAGCCTCGGTATCCTGCATCGCGATCTGAAACCGCAGAACATCCCGGTCGATTCGAAAACGGGCCATGCCCTGGTGGCCGATTTCGGACTCGCAAAACTCTCCGAGGGGCAGGAGGAATTGACGAAGGCCGGCGAAGTGATGGGTACGCCCTCGTACATGTCGCCGGAGCAGGCCTTGGATTCGGCCTCGGTAACGGCACTGACCGACGTTTACGGGCTTGGCGCGACCCTGTACCACATCCTCACCGGCCGCCCGCCGTTCCAAGCGGCCACGCCGGTCGAAACGCTCCGCCAGGTGATCGACGAACTACCCGCGGCGCCGCGACAAGTGAACCCGTCGATCGACCGCGACCTGGAGACCGTCTGCCTGAAGTGCCTGGAGAAGGACCCGGCGCGGCGCTACCTTTCGGCCGCGGCACTGGCCGACGATCTGAAGCGATACCTCGCCGGCGAACCGATCGTTGCCCGGCCGATCAGCCTGTTCGAGCGGACTTATCGGTGGTGCCGCCGCAACCCGGGAATTGCCTCGCTGGCGGCGTCCACGGTCACGCTGCTGATTGTGGCGCTGGTGGCCACGTTTGTCGGTTTCGTGACGACCCGTTCCGCGCTTCAAGACACCGAATCCGCTCGAAAGCAGGCGGAGAAGAGTTTCCAGCAGGCCCAGGGAGCGGTCGACGATTTCCTCACCACGGTGAGCGAAGACACGCTGCTGAACGAGCCGGGTATGCAACCGTTGCGGCGGAAGTTGCTCACCAAGGCCCTGGACTACTACCGGCAGTTCCTCATCGAGCGGGGCGACGATCCCACGATTCGCGACGAACTGGCGGAGGCCCAATTCCGCGTCGGCGTGATGACCGAGGAGATCGACTCGCCGGAGAAGGCGATTGTGCCGCTACGGCGCGCCCGGGACATGCAGCAGCAACTTGTTGCGGAGAGCCCCAACGACCCGGATCGATTGAAGGCGCTGGCCAATACGCTCAACGCAATCGGCGGAGCCCTGCATCGGCAAGGAAAGGCCGAAGAAGCGCTGAAGGCGCACCGCGAGGCCGCAAAGGTCCGCCGCCGACTGGTCGAAACCGCGCCCAAGGAGCCCGAGTCGCGACGGATGCTCGCCAACAGCTTCATGAACATCGGCACCATCGAACTGGAGAATCAGAACTTCGAGGAGGCGAAACTCCAGTTGGAAAGCGCACAGAACTTCCGTCGCGAGTTGTTGCAGCAAGGGCACGACGATCCCGAAATTCGCCGCGACGTCGGCAAGGGCCATTTCACGCTGGCTACTCTCGCCATGCAACTCGGAGAAGCTACCGTCGCCTTGGACCATTTAGACGGCGCGATCGAGGTCTTCGGGAAATTGCTCGATCAGGAACCCAGGAAACTGGCCAACCAGAAGTATTTGGTGCTCTGCTATCGAACCAAGGCCGACCTGCTCGCCTACACCAAAGCCAACCTCACGCCCGAGGCGAGAACCGAGGCAATCGAGCTTGCACTCTATCAGGACGCTTTGTACCTCTACCACAACGCAGTTCAGCTTATGGAAAAGTTGGCCCGGACCAACCCCGACGTGCCCGAGTACCAGGCCGAACTGGCCGGACTGTACATCGTCCTCGGCCAGTTTCAAGACGAGCAACGGCAGCCGGACCTCGCCCTGGAATCCTACGGGCAGGCGCGCGACATCCTCGAAACCTTGGCGGCGGAGCATCCCAACGTGCCCGTATATTGCCGCGATCTTGCCGCGACGCTCTGCCAGATCGCGATCCTGCAAAAGGACGCCGCAGAGGTCCAAGCCGCCCGCGATAACCTCAGCAAGGCGCGGGAACACCTTCGCCACCTATTGAAAAAGTACCCCGAGACGGAGGATTTTCAGCGGCTTTTGCAGCAGGTCGACGACAATCTCGACGAATTGGACACCGCAGATCAGCCTTGACGGTTCGGGTAGCTGAATTTGCAGGAATTCAGTTGTCGCCGCATTTGACTGAATTCTTGCGAATCCTGCCCCCCACCGACGCTCCGCGCGGTAAGGATTCGCCGTTCGTTAGAATCGATGCGTCCGTTACAAACTACCCAGTCGGCACCAGGTGACCCCCGGCGATTCGTTTCATTCCGGACATTCGGAGTAACCGATACCACCGATGAAGCCGGTACAACCCGGCCCCATCCTGCCACCGCAAGGTGCGCAGCACGCCCCACGTAGCACACCCCAACAATCGCCACCCCGGCCCTCTTGCGATGAAAATGCGCGCACCAAACAACCCACCGCCCCACCCTACAGTGGGGGTTCTGGCTGCTGTCGGGCTCTGCCTGACCTTGATCTACCCCGCGGCCGCACAACAGGTCGACATGCCGCCGGGAGACTTCCTCGTTGCGACCATACCGGAACCTGCCCCACAACGCGTCGAACCGGCGCCCGAGCTACCCACGGACCCCGCCGATCTGCCGCGAGACTTCCTCGCGGTGGCCGTGCCGGAGCCGGACCTGCAAGACGTCGAACCGCCGCCCGAGCTAGTGTCTGTCGGGAAAGTGATGATTTGGCGGTGGGCGCTGGAGTTTGTGGGCCGATCTGATGGGCAGAGGAGGCTTTGGGGGCGCGAAGATCGCTCGCGGGGCAAATGGCAAA
>JABMRB010000127.1 GCA_013202865.1 Candidatus Nealsoniibacteriota bacterium
AAAAACCACCAGACCATCCCCAGCCCCAGCAGTCCCAGCAGGAGCATCGAGCGGACGTTCAGCCCGGGGATCATCGGACCGCGGAGATAGAAGAAGGGCCAGTCGTCCGTGGTCGCGATCGGGGGCTCGGCCGAGGTGACAACCACCGCCGGTGAGAATCGGTCCCACTTCTCCGGATTCGGCGGGCCGGCCCCGTTGCCCTCGGAACCGGCGACCTCGAAACCGTCCACGGCCAGGTTCTCCGGCGGCACGCGATTGAGCCAGAAATCTCCCTTCTTGTCGAGCGCATCGGCGATCCGACGGTTATCGCCCGTGACGAACACGGTAAAGCCGCCTTCCAGGTCACTCGAGTCGATCCGGTCGCTATGGGGCAAGGAGAAGACGAGCGGCTCGCCGTCGAACACCTCGCCGATCATCCGCGTGGCCCGTTCGACCACCCAACCGCGGCGGAAGAAGTTGTACATCACGAACGTCCCGTCCGGTTTCAATACGCTGCGGACGTCCTCGAAGGCCTGCTTCGTAAACAGGAAGCTCTCCAGGCGAATGTTGGCGTAGCTGCTGTGCAGGATCAGCGAATCGACCAGGGCGTAGACGACCAGATCGTATTTCTTCTCGGTGGTTCGCAGGAAATGCCGCCCGTCGTCGTTATGGAAGGTCACCCGCGGATTGTCGTAAGGCCGGTCGGGATGGTGCTCTGCGCCGATCTTCTGGATCTGCGGGTCGATTTCCACGGCGTCGATCTTGGCGTCCGTGCATTTCAGCGCGTGGGCCACGTCGTTTCCGGAGCCGGCCCCGATGATCAATATGTCTTTCGGCTGCTCGACGCCGCTGTGCTCCCCGAGCAGGTGGATCAGCGAATAGACCGAGCCGCTCTTCTCGAAGGGCACCATGGCCTGGTGGCCGATCGTGTTGACCGTAATGTCGTCGCTGGGTTTCGTGTGGGTGACCGCGTAGTAGGGCGACCAGCTTCGGTCGAGGTCTTTGTTGATCGGCGCCTCCAGGATGCCGATGGCCACGAGCAATACGACCAGGGCCGTCACGTGGGTGCGCGTCAGCCGGCCCGTTTGGTAGAGCAGATAGGCGACGCCTGCAAATCCGATCGTCATCCAGACCACCGGCGGGGCACAGAGGAACGAGACGGCCGTGAAGACCGCGATGCCCGCCAGACTGCCGCCGATGTTCAACGTGTATCCGCCGACGCGGTTGGGATACGCATCGAACGCCCGGCCGAGCACTTGTCCCAGCCCGACGAACAACAGAGCGATCAATACGAAGAACGTTCCGGCGATCAGGTCGATGGGCACGACGAACTGTGCCACGTCGGGGTTGCGGGTCTCGGTGCCGAAGAATATCTGCTGCGGCGAGGCCTGGTTGCCCACACCGATGGCCAGCCCTTCCCAATACTGATAGATCAGGAACGTCAGCGCAGCCAGCCCGAAGGTGACCACCGCGAGCATCGGAAACCGCGCCAGCCAGTCGCGGTTGCGACGCGCCGCCAGGCACCCGCACGACATGCCGAGGAAACAAGCGATCAGCACGAGGTTGGTGAAGAACTGCAGAAAGATCACGTAGGCTGCGAACCAGCGGATGCACGCCAGTTCGAGAAACAATACGAGGAAGCCGACCAGGAACAAGTTGCGTCCCTGGGCCTTACTGCTCAACTTAGGCGTGTCGGTCAACGGATCGATTACTGCGGCGGCGGGTTTCGACATGGAAGGAACCTTTCTATCAGTCTGGAGCCCCAGAGCCGCGGCAATCGGGCCACGAGAACACGGCTCGGCGGTGGAACTGGTCAAGTATAGGTTGACGATTGCGAAGATACCGGCCGCGCTGCCACGGTTCAGAGGCAGCGAGAGACGCGGTCGTCCGGATTGTGCAGGAGACAGGGGTTGAGGGGGTCGCTATCGCCGCCAGTCGCCGGCCAATTCCAGCAGGTAGTCGACGGCGGCCAGATCGGCTCGATCGCTTCCGCCGGCGGTGGAGGCGGCGCGAACGAATTCGAAGCCATAAGCCCGGGCGTCGCGTTGGGCCCCGGCAAGGCGAACCCAGTTGGCCGCGGCGCCGAGCAGATCGTCGCCCACCGAGTCGTCCAAATAGGCCCGATCGTTCTGTCCACCTCGGGCGTCGGCTTCAAACTGCTCGAAGAACTTTGCCCGGTTGTAGAACTGTTCTCCGGACAGAACTCCATAGGCCGACGTAAGCCGCAGCGTGTCGCCGTCACCCGGATTACTAGCGTTGGAACCGACCAGCCGAGCCGAATCGGTCCCGCCGACAAGCGCGTAGGCGTGAACCTGCTCGAAGTGCTTGACCCGATTGTAGAACTGCTGCCCAGAGAACACCGCCTGGGTCGGATCGGCTACGAACGTGTCGTTGCCGGCCGAATCGAAGAGCCTGGCCGTGTCGACGCCGCCGGCCGTGGAGTAGGCGTGGGCCTCGTCGAAACCCTCGGCCCGGTGCGTGAATCGGCTGCCGCTGAGCGTCATCCAGCGGGGCTTGGCTACCAGCAGGTCGTTGCCACGCGAGTCGAACAGCCTGGCAACGTCCTTGCCGCCGGCCGTGGCGTAGGCGCAGACCGACCGAAAGCCACGGACATCGTTGTACATTCCGCTGCCGATCATCCGGGTACGGCCGACCTTCGCGATGAACGTGTCGTTGCCGGCCGAGTCGTAGAAGACGGCCCGGTCGGTCCCGCCGCCGCCATGCACCGTGACGTTTTCCATGGAGGTTGCGACGACCTGATACCCGGCACCTACCAACTCGACGGAACCGCTACGGAGCACGGCCCGGTCGTTGCCGGCGTTGCCGGTCAGTTCGATCGAGTCGTTGCCGGCGCCGCCGTTGAATTCGACGGAATCGATCGTGGCCGACGGAAACTCGTAGGTCGTGTCGTTGACGCTCACGCGATGGATTGCCCCGGCGGCGAACGTGAACCGATCGTTGCCCGACGTACCGCCGACACGCAGCAGGCCGCCGCTTTGCGAGACCAGGTTCGTAGCCCGAAAGTCGACGCTCTCATTGCTGCCGCCGCCGTAGACGTACGCCCGCAGGCGGAACGTATCGCCTGCCGAGACGTTGACGTCGATCCGTTCGGCGTCGGTCATGCCGTAGCTGGTTGCCAGCAGTACGCCATTGCCGTCACTGCCGGGAGTGACAGCGAACAACTCCAGATCGACGTCTCCTTCGGCGTGGCGGAAGAGGGCCTCGAGCGTCAATATTCCGTCGTTGGCGGCGGAGAGCATGAACTCCCGGCCGGCCCCGCCGACGCGGTAATCATCGAAGATTCGCTGATCGACCGCTCCCCATTCGGAGTCGCCGGGCAGGGCCTCCAGTGTGAAATCGAGTGTGTAGCGCCCCAGGCCGTTGCCGGTGGTCAGGCCCAGGTCGTACGTCTTTCCGGCTGTTACGTCGATCGAAAACGTCTCCGCTGCCGGCGGCACGGCCGCAGAACCGGCCGGCATTTCCCATTGGGGCGTCCACTGGCCGGTCGCGGTCAGGCTCACCTGAACCGAACCGGTCGCGCCCGCCGTGAACGTGAACCAGTCGCTATCTCCGAGCGTGTCGATAGTGCCGGCCAGCGTTTGTGCGTCGGCGAGCGTACCCAACCCATGTGCTGCCGACCGGCTGGAGCCGAAGTCGTCGGCCGGCATGATCTGGTCCAACGCCCGATCGATATTCAGCCGGTGGTAGCCTCCGTCCGTCGTATCGGCGGTCGAGACCATCAGATCGTAGATCGTATCTTGTGTCACATTGCCAAGCCCGACGAACTGGTAGGCCTCGCGCAACAGCACGGCGGCCCCGGCCACGTAGGGAGCGGCCATGCTCGTGCCCGAGTACCTGGCAAAATCATCGGCGATGCCGTTGTGGTCGCCTGCGTAGTCGGGCACCGTGCTGCGGACGCTGCGGCCGGGTGCGGCGATCATGCGCGAATGACGCTGCGAGAAGTAGCTCAGATTGCCGCCGTCGTCGACCGATCCGACCGGCACGACGTAGGGACTGGCGGCCGGGTAGGTCAGCCCGGGTTGCTGCAGATCGAGGTAGTCGTTTCCCGCGGCCACCGCCACGAAGATCCCGTCGGCATGCAGTTGGGCGAAATGCTCCTCCAGCGTGGCCCAGTCGGGTGGCTCGTCGGCGTTCCACTCGGCACCCAGCGAAAGGTTGACCGTGGTGATCGGGTTGTCGAAGGCGTTGCGGTTTTCGTGGACCCACGCCAGCGCGTCCTCGACCCAACTGAAGTGCCCCAGGCCTTCGTCGTCGAAGACCCGCAAGCCGACCATGTCGACTCCGGGGGCGACGCCCGGATAGAGGGCGTTGTTGCCGCCAATAATCCCTGCCACGTGGGTCCCGTGCGAACCGTGGGGGCCGTCGTCGTACGGATTGCCGTCCTGCTCGCCGCTGAAATCGAACCCACCGACGACCTGGTACCCGGGCCCGAATCCGCCGCCCAGGGCTACGTGGTCGTAGGCGATTCCCGTGTCGATGACCGCAACCGTCTGGCCGCTGCCGGTAAACCCGTACTCGGCCCGGGCCTGACTGAGCCCGGTCTGGTCGTGGGCGTCGGCCAGGGTGGTTCGGATCTCGTCGATTTGCTGATTTTCGACGAAATAGTCGATGTAACAATCGCCGGCCGGATCGGCTGCCATCAACAGCCGAGGCTCGAACGGCTCGAACTGCGCGGCGCGATCGGCGCAGCGCCAAGAACGTGAAGAGCGCATGTCGGAAAGTCTCCTCGCCGGTGCGAGGTGTCGGTTTCGGGTGGGAAGGGAAACGGCGCAAATGCCACGCGAAACCGCCCACTAACTCACAGGTGTCAAATCATTGGGTGTATTCAGTGGACTCCGGCCGAGGAATTCGGCTACCACGCCACGAACGGGCGTTCTTGCGAAGTCAGTCGCGGAAGCATACACTCCCAGGACGCGCAAATATACGGTAGGGTTTCGCCACGCGACGCCTTATCAACCGTGATTTGGACGTAATTTCGATTGCCACCCGAGCGCGACGTGAACAATCGCTGCGATCGGCGAGCATGTTTGCAACGTGCATCGCGGAACGATTGCCCGGGTCAACACGTTGCATTATTCCAACACTACGAAGCGACCATCCAAAGGGATCACTGCGAGTCCAAAGTTTATCTCGGCGGATAGTAACCGTCTCGCTCCGCCGGGGGAAGCTCAATTTCGGCGGCAAGGCAGTGGCGTAGTGGCACGGGCGTCTCGCCTGTGGAGTAGTGGCACAGGCGTCTCGCCTGTGGAGTAGCAGGATCGCCCCCCGACCAACCGCATGAATGCGGCCACGACGAACCGAATCGTACCCTATTGTTGCCCGATTCGGCTGCCGGAAGGAAACAACTGCCGGCGTCGGGTTTCCGGCCGACGTCTGCAAGTGCTTGTCTGCCAATCGGTTACGTCGCAACTCCCCGCCGCACGAGAAACCCGAAACGTAATTTTCCCAGCACACAGCTCATGAGGTTTTTCGGGTCCGGCAGGTTGTGCTCTCGCTAAGTTCCTTTTGGCACACGAGTTACGAAGCGACGCAGGGTCTTGACACGTCGGTGGTGTCCGTCAACCTCGCGTGGCCTGTCGTCGTCGCAACCCGTCCGGCGACAAGGGGTTACGAGTTGTTTCACCGTTCTTTGAGGGGTAACCGGAAACAATTCCCGCCGGGCGGTTCGGCGCCGTCGGCCGCGGAGGATTCGTTGAATTGTCAAGGAACAGTACCGTCCATAGTACGGGACAAGTGTATCGTATTTCGGCGGGCCGTTCCAGCCAAGGAATTGGGCAGTTCCAATTCGGAGTAATACGCTAGCATGTCGGTGCTATCAGCATCCCGCGGCAACGGTTTCGTGTAGGTCTTGCGATAGACAGTTCCCTTTGGTCAGTTCGCGTTTCGTGTCATCGGCTTATCACGCAGTTCGGCAACGCCTTCTGGAGGTCCTGGACTCCAGCCCCGGTGACCTGGGTGCGGTCCAACAACAGGACTTCTAGACTTGTCAATCCTTTCAGATGCACCAGCCCGGCGTCAGTGACCCGGGTGCCGCCCAAGTGAAGCTCTTTGAGGTTCGTCAGCCCTTTCAGGTGTCCGAGTCCGGCGTCGCCGACCCACGTGTCGAGCAACCACAGCGATTGGAGACTCGTCAGTCCTTTCAGATGCACCAGCCCCGCGTCAGTGATCTGTTTGCACCGCAAGACGAGGCCCTCGAGGTTCGCCAGCCCCTCCAGATGCGCTAGCCCGGCGTCGGTGACGTGGGATGCCCCCATACTCAGACTTCTGAGGTTCGTCAGTCCTTTCAGATGCACCAGTTCGGCATCGGTGATTCGGTCGTCAACAAGAGAGACGAATGGCACATCGGACAGGAAGTCCACTCCAACCAGACGCAGCAGCCATGGTGGCTCGGGCGGTTGTGGGGTCCCCGACAGAAATGCGCCGTCGGCATCGAGTTCGTAGTCATAGTGCGCGTTTCCGCCCGCTTTCTCAATTGCCGCGACCGCCACCCTCTGCCTCGTAGCCTGCTGCATCTTCACCGTAAACCAGCTACACACCACGGCGACGACTAAGACAAACAGCATCAACGACCGAATGCTAAACTGGAACCGCAGCCGAGAAACCAGACTGACGCAGAACCAGAGCAGCAAGAGCACCACCACGAGACAAACCACTGCCACCGCAATCAGCACCGTCCAGTTCTTGTGCTCGTTGAATGGGAACCAAGTGAACCGCTCCGACAGAAAAAGGGCTCTTCCGGAGAATCTGTGGGTGAATTGAGGGCAGTTTGAGGGATTGGAGTTCAGGTTTTCTGAGGAGAGGGAGGACAAAAAGAATGAGAATGGATGTGGAGAAGAATAGGCCCCGCCATCGTGTGATGGCGGGGCCGG
>JABMRB010001274.1 GCA_013202865.1 Candidatus Nealsoniibacteriota bacterium
CGCCGTTGCTGTCGAGCACGCCCGTGTAGTTGCCGTCGGCGATGAGGATACCGGTGGTGTCGTATCGCGCGGCGAACGCCAGCGGGTTGCCGGCAACGACGACATATTGGCCCGGGTCGAGTTCGACGACGACGTCGAACGTGTAGCGGATGCCGGCGGTGAACTGTGCCCCGGCCAGATTGATTGTCTCGGGGCCGACGTTTCGCAGTTCGATGAACTCGAACGCGGTGTTCGTCCAGGTGTCGTCGATGGCAAGTTCAGCCGTCGTGGGCGGGGCCGGGTTGTAGTTGATTTCGGTGACGACGAGGTTATCGGCCGTGGCCGGCTGTCCGATCGAGAACGCGGCCTCGTTCAACGCCGACCACGTGGCGCCGCTGCGAGCGCGAGCCTTGACGACGGTGCCTTGCGCCAGCGGGATCTGCATGCCGGGCGAATAGACCAACGCCCCTTGCGCCACGGCCCCGCCGACAACCCGCGGATCGGTCCCGTCGAGCGAATAGTAGATCGTGCCGGCCGTGGGGGCCATCGTGAGTTCAAACCCGTCGGGTACCCACCCGCCGTGCTGATTGAAGGAGGGGGCGGCGAGGCTGGGGTACATCCCACGAGACTTCAGTTGGTCGATCAGCTTGCCGGTTCGGCCGGGAAACCAAACGTTGCGGAGTTCGTTTTGTCGGTCGCGGAATTCGTGTTCCACGGTGTAGGGATCGCTGGGCCGATGGTGGTCGGCCCAGCGGGCCGATTCGGCGATCAGGGCCAATTCGATCTCTTCGCCGCGAGCCATCCAGTCGGCCTCGACGACTTCGGGCGTAAGCGGTCCGCCGTTGAAGAGGTGCTTATGGGCCCGATCGGCGAAGAGCATCTTGTACTCGGCGTTGACGCTGAGTTTCTGATGAACCTCGGTGGGCTGGTTGGTCTTCGACACGCCCGTGATGTTCGCGTCAAAGTTGCGGAAGGTAACCTCGGCGTCCCAACTGAAAAACTTCCAGGTTTCGCCCAACTCGCGTTTTCGTGCCCCGTACCAATTATTGTGGTCCCAGTCGGTGTTGGCGCTGTAGAAGTTCAGCAGCATGAAGTCGGCCAGGTTGGCAGGGTCGATGTATTGCAGCACGTCCGCGTAGGCCTCGTCGGTTGAGAGGTTGGTGGTACGCACGAGTTGCATCATCTCGTCCCAGGCGACACGGTCGCCGTTGACCGTGCCGTTCTTGTGCTGGATGACGTCGTAGTCCTCCTTCTGGCCGCCGAAATGCTCTTCCATGTACGACCATTCGGGCCGTTCGATGATGTGGTAGAACCCCCAATACAGGCCGTTGATGTAGAGGTGGGCGTCCGTCTGTTGGCTCGTCGGCTGGCCCATGGCCACCTGGGTCGCCTTGTGCCACTGGTCGTGGGTGTATTGGGCCTGAGGCCGCCTTCCGGCATCGGGATGGAACCACGAATCGCCGTTGCCGCCGCGGAGCACGATGTCGTTAAACTGTTGCACGTCCGTATCGCCGAACAACGGATACTCCAGTTTGCCCGGCCCGTACTCGCTACGGAAGGCCAGCCGCATGTTGTGTTTCGGGCGACTGGGATTTCGGCTGGCGTTGCCCTGCATGCGGATGCCCGACTGCACCTGGAAGTCCGCACCGTCCGGGAAATCGATCAACTCGACCGACACCTCGCGTTCCCAAGCGAGCCCCGCCTGCAGCGAGTTGGCATAGATGCCTGTCGCCGGGCTCCACCAGTCGTCCGGCTCCATCACCAGCGAGATCGTCGGATGCGTCCGCAGCGAGCCAACAATCTTGTCGCTGTAGAGCGGGTCGTCGACCACGTCCGGGTCCATCTCGTAGTCGGCCGTGGCAGATCCCCAAACGCTTGGGAAACCGGGCGGATTGACCGGCTGCTCGACGACGTGTCCCGCGAATATATACGTCTGCGTATCAATGTTCGACGGCCTCATGTCCTCTTTCAGCGCCGCGGCACGCAGGACCGTCGTCGTCACAATATGGATCGGTCCGGTGTACTCGACCC
>JABMRB010001275.1 GCA_013202865.1 Candidatus Nealsoniibacteriota bacterium
GACGAAAGTTGCAATCCATGGCAAAGCGTCCACAGCTCATGAAGGGTCTGTTCTTCAGGTGCTGCGTGGCCGAATTGTTCAACTAGCAAATGGGACATTTTTTTCCGAACGGGCCATATATACGATGAATAATATCCACACCCTATCTAAGGCCGCACTCAGTGCCGTCATCTTGTCTTGCTGCATTATAACGCCATCAATCACTGCAGCTGAAACCAGCACAAGCAGCAAACCCAATGTTGTGATGATTGCGGTGGATGACCTGAACGATTGGATTGGCTGTATGGGCGGGCACCCGCAGGCGATCACGCCGAATATCGATCGCTTAGCGGAAGACGGAGTCCTCTTTCTGAACAACCAGTGCCAGGCTCCGATTTGTGGCCCGTCGCGCGCATCACTGATGACTGGACTGTATCCCACCACCACAGGCATCTACCTGCAACTCAGCGAGAGCAATATCCAGAAGGCAAATCCGGCGGCGGCCAAGTCCGTTTTTCTTACCGAGTGGTTTCGTCGCAACGGCTACAAGGTCATGGGGTCTGGAAAGATTCTGCACGGAGGAGGGAAGTTCCTGTTCGATGAGTATGGCCAGAGGTCGGACATGGGCCCGAAGCCGAGAAATCGAATGAAATGGTCGGCGGAAGGCTTCCCTCCCGGCACACAAACCGACTGGGGCGCGTTCCCCGAACGCGACGATCAAATGCCTGACTTCAAGACCGCGGCTTTTGCCGTGGAAAAACTGAAGGAGAAGCACGACAAGCCGTTCTTCTTGGCAGTGGGATTCTGCCGTCCGCATGTTCCCTGGTATGTGCCGCAGAAGTGGTTCGACCTATATCCCGTCGAAAAGATCCAAACTCCCGCCTATTTGCCCAGCGACATGGATGACATCCCCCAAATGGGTCAGCGCATCGCTGAAGTTCCCATGATGCCCACCACCGAGTGGGCTATCAAGGCTGACGAATGGAAGAACATTTGCCAAGCCTATCTCGCCTGCACCACCTTTGCCGACGCACAGGTTGGCAAGGTACTCGATGCCTTGCACGAGAGCGAATATGCCGATAATACCATCGTTGTGCTTTGGGCCGACCATGGCTACCACCTCGGTGAAAAGAACCGCTTTGCCAAACAAGCTATTTGGGAACGCGATACGCGTACCGTCTTAATGTTCAAGGCTCCGTCCGCCCAACGCGGTGGTCGCTGCGAAGCGCCAACCGAGCTGCTCGACATCTATCCAACACTGTTGGATTTGTGCGGCCTTCCACCCAATCCGCAGGCGGAAGGCAACAGCCTTGTTCCTCTCCTGAAGAACCCCGATGCCGAATGGAACGAAATTGCCGTTACATCCTATGGTGTTGGAAATCTTTCGCTACGTGATCGCACGCACCGCTATATTGTTTACGAAGACGGTTCCGAAGAACTCTATGACATGGTTAAAGATCCGAACGAATGGAGCAACCTTGCGGGTAACCCTGAACACACAGAAATCATCACCCGCTTCAAGGCAGCAGTGCCTAAGAATCAGGCTCCACTTTCGAAGGTCTCTACTTACAACATCAATGACTATTGGAGAGCCAAGGTTCGGGCAAACAATAAGAAATGATGAGATGCTCGACGGTTTGCATCCACAATCAGCAAATAGCGAACAAAGCATTGCACCGCGACGACGCGTGGCAGCGGTCATCAGCCCGCGCCGGGTTTCACGTTTACAATCGACGAGGATTCCGACGTGTATATTGCGGTTCACGACCGGGGCGGATACAAGCCGCCTGAAGGCTGGACTAAGACGGACATGATCCTCAAGTGGCGACCTGAAATTGAAGAGACGGATACCGTCTATACGAAGTCATTTGGCAAAGGAGTGGTGGAAGTGCCGGGCCATAGCGGCACAACTGGTTCGATGTTCGGCGTACCGAACATGGCATTCATCAAGAATGGGAAGGCGGAGAAGGAAGCGTCCCATTGAGTGGTAAGAACTGACGATGGTCTCCCGTTCGGCTACAATCGCCTGGCGAAAGAAACTCAAATCGAAAAGAGCATTGACATGAGCATGAACAGAAGAACATTTATCCGTGTTGTCGGCGGCGTCAGCCTGAGTTCGACCGTTCCGATGTCCTACGTTTTTGGAAACGCCAAGGCAGCGTCGGAGGACTCCGGCATCTTGGTAGAAGCGGCTTCGTTCGCCGAGTTAGGTGGGTGGAAACTCGACACGCAGCACTATCAGCAGATGGGTGGTTGCTACTTACTGGCCCACGGGATGGGCGAGCCCGTCGCGAATGCCGCAACGAGTGTTATGATCCCCCGGCCGGGCAAATGGAACGTTTGGGTGCGGACTCGGGATTGGTGCCCTGGCGATTGGCAGGCACCGGGTCGTTTCCAGGTGCTTGTCGACGGCAAGCCGCTGCAACCGGAATTTGGCGTGGAGGGCGAGGCGTGGCATTGGCAGAAGGGCCGTGCTTTGGAAATCTCGTCGCCGGGCGAGATCGAAGTGGAACTGAAAGACCTGACCGGCTTCGACGGCCGTTGCGACGCGATTTACTTCTCGCAGGAAGATTCGCCGGTTCTTCCCAACGATAACCTTGTCGAGTTGGCCGCCTGGAAGGATCGTCTCACCGGCCGCGCGGGCAACGAGATCGAGGAGCAGAAGTTTGATGTCGTCATTGTGGGCGGTGGAATTGCCGGATGCGGTGCCGCGCTCGCCGCCAGGTTGCGAGGGCTCAAGGTCGCCCTGATCCAGGACCGTCCCTTGTTCGGCGGCAACGCCAGCCAGGAAGTC
>JABMRB010001276.1 GCA_013202865.1 Candidatus Nealsoniibacteriota bacterium
CCCAGCGGCTTCTGAAGCTCAACGATTTCGACGTTCGAGCCGATCGTTGCCCTGGCACCGGAAACCGCGTTGATCGACTGCCAATCGGCCTTATTAACGACGATGAGAATCTTGTTCAGACGGGGCCTGTCCAGATAGATCTCACCCCTTAGAAACCGGTTCAGACAGCTACCCTCAACATACCAACTGTTCTCCGGCATTTCGTTCACATCAGATGAGTTTACCACGTTCGGGTGCAGGATCAAGTTGTCGCAGCACGCGCCGATGAGCTTGGCAACCGGATTGGCATCTCCCGCGTGCCCGCCAATTTCACATCCGATTCCTGTGGGAATGACAAGTACGATATTCACGGACATTCTTCCTTCCATCACGTTAACGGTAGGCCGGATTTCATGTTCTACACAACATCTCCATTTCCCTGAGACGGCGGCCCAAGGGATGCCAGTAGGATACAGCCGTAATGCGTGCGTAGTCAAGTGTTTGCAGCGACGTCGCGCGAGGGGGATTCAACGGAGGCAACGATCTGATCGCTATAACACCCGGATTGCCGTGGTTATGGTGATGGGCTAACCCGGGAATCACGATATCGTCGCGGGCAAGATCGGCCCGACGCAGAGTCCCAGAATACGTTCCTTTCCCGACGCGAACGCCGCAATCCCTTATCCGGCGGCATTCTCGTAGACCGCCTGGCGGCTGCACTCTGCCTCGTTTGCCCTTCTTGTCACGCCCCCCCAATCTCTTGCTCAAAACTGCCGCCGCCCCCCAACTCGCTCTGGCCCTAACGCCCCGTTGCCGCTAAAATCTGCCACCCCAATTTGCCGAATGGAGGCGGGTCATGGCTACCGCTACGCGAGAAGAACAAAAACCGATCGTCGAGGAACCCAAGGAAGCCGAGGCGCCGCAGCCGGTGAGGAAGCGGCGGCGATGGCGGTGGTTGGCGGCGACTGCGATGCTGCTGGGTACGCTCTGGCTGCTGCCCGGGCTGGTGGCCCATACGCCGCTGCTGGGCTGGATCCTGGCCAGGGCTACCGCCGATCTGAACGGATCGGTGCGCGTCAAGTCGGCGTCGCTGGGTTGGTTGCGTCCGATCGAGGCAGAAACGATCACCGTCTGCGACCGACAAGGTAACACGGTCCTACAGGCCCAACGGCTCGAAGGCAACAAGTCGCTGGCTGCCGTGCTGTTGAACACGGCTACACCCGGCCGGTTCCGCATCGAACGGCCCCAGCTCAACGTCACGCTGCGCGACCACGGCAGCAACGTTGAAGACCTGCTGGCGAAGTATCTCGTGCCCGACGAAGAACCGTCCGAACTGGACGTCTCTCTGGAGATCGTCGACGGCAAGGTCTCGATCACCGAGAAGGGCAGCGACCGTGCGTGGAAGATCGATCATCTCGACCTGACCCTGGACGTGCCGGCCGACGGGCATCAGCCGCTGAAGCTCAAGGCGACCGCGACGATGCCCGACCCGCAACGGCCGGGCAAGCTGGCGGTTGAATTAACCATGCGCCGCGACGCCTCTTCAGCAGACGCGCCGGCCAAGACGTCTTCCGGCGATGCCGACGAGCAGCCGAGCGGTTCCGGCGAGTTGACCCTCGACGCCGCCGGCGTCTCCTTGGCGATGGTCCGGCCGTTGCTGGGGCGTTTCTTCGCGTTGACCGAACTCGACGGCCACCTTACGTCCGAAATCCACGTCCTCTGGGGCGGCGAAGGCGCCGAAAGACAGACGACGGTCCGGGCCGACGCCACGACCGAACGGCTTGCCCTGGGGATGCCGCAGTTGGGCAACGACCGAGTATCTTTGGATAAACTCGAGGCGGCTTGCGAGATCACTTGGCACGGCGACCACGTCGAGATCCGCCAATCGGAGTTGGACTGCGACCTGGGTCGGCTCTCGGCCACCGGTACTGTAGCCTTAGGCAGCCTCTGGACCGAGCAAGCGGCCGATTCGCTGTTGCACCAGACGTGCGAGGTCCGCGGCCAGCTCGACCTGGCTAAGCTGGCCGCCATGCTCCCCGAGACACTCCGCGTCCGTCGCGACACGCAGATTACCGACGGGCAAGTCCAGTGGGCTTTGACCAGTCGGCCGGGTGCCGATGGACCCGATCCGGACGCGATGGTGTGGCAGGGGAACTTCGAGATCGGTAACCTTGCGGCGGTCCATGACGGACGCACGTTGCAGTGGGAGACGCCGATCCGCGTCGAGTTCACTGCCGAGGAAACACCGCGGGGACCGGTCGTCAAGAGACTCGACTGCAATTCCGATTTCCTCGAGTTCCACGTCACCGGCACGCTCAGCGAGTTGGACGGTTGGGCCACGTTCAACCTCCAGCAATTGGCCGATCAGGCGGGCCAGTTCGTCGACCTGGGCGATATCAAACTGGCCGGCGTCGGGCGGCTGCAAGGGCAATGGCGCCGATCGGCCGAACAACAGTTCAAGACCGACGCCGAGCTGCGGGTCTTCGATTTCCGCCTGGAACTGCCCGACCGCGATCCGTGGCTCGAGAAGGACCTGACGATGTCGCTTGCGGCGGTCGGGCGCACCGATTTCGGACTCGATACCCAAGTCCGCGAGGCCTCGCTGCAAGTCCGCACAGCACCCTTCGCTGCCGGCGGCCAACCGCAATGGATCGACGTGCGGCTCGATCGCCCGGTGCTCGATTTCCATGAGGGCGGGACCTGGCCGGTGAATGTGCGAATGCAGGGCCGTCTCGATGGCTGGCCCGCACGCCTGAAAACCTGGCTCAATCTGAACGATTGGCAACTGGCCGGCGCCTACGAGTTCGATGCCCTGGTGACCGGCTCGACCGAGCGGATCGACGTCGACGAGGCACGCTTGCGCGTCGAAGACCTGCAATGTATCGGGCCGTCGTTTGCCGTGCAGGATCCCAAGGCTGCGTTGGAATTCTCCGGCGCATGGGACCGGCAGCGGCAGCAACTACGCGTGCAATCGGCCGAGTTGACCGGCACGGGCGTCTCGCTGCAGGCGGAGAACGTCACCGCAACGATGTCCGATAACGAACCGCTACGGGCGACCGGCACAGCATCTTTTGCTGCCGATCTGCAACGCGTGCGGCAGTGGCTCCGCGACGGCGACGAACCGGCGGCGTGGAAGCTGACCGGCAAGCTGACCGGCTCGGCCGAGCTGGCACAATCCGGCGGCAAAACCGGCGGTAAGGTGGACGCGGTGATCGAGAATCTGGTCGTGGTTGCCCCGAGCGAGAAGTCGAAGATCGAGAAGTTCGAGGAACCCAAGATCCATCTGACCGCACAGGGTATCTACCGGCACGACGACCAAGTGCTGCAACTGACCGACGCGCAAATCACCTCGAAGATGCTCACCGGCAAGCTCGCCGGACAGATCCCCACGGCTGCCGGAGAGGACAAGACGGCAACCGACGCGCAGCTCGACGGCGAAGTCCAATACAATCTCACGCAGTTGGTCGGCCTGTTTCGGCCGTATCTCGGACCGAACGTCCGCTTCGCCGGCAGCGGTACGTGTCCGATCTCGTATCGCGGTCCGCTATCGCCGACCGGGGGCCGGACGGCCGCGCAAGTTGCCTGGCGGTGGGCCGACGTCCACGGTTTCCGAGTGGGGCCCGGTCAAATGAACCTGGCGCTGGCCGATGGCGTGTTGCAGGCCGAGCCGTTGAAACTGGCCGTCAACGAGGGTAGCGTGTCGCTGGCACCCAAGCTACAGTTCTCACCCGGCCCGGCCGAGTTGACGCTGACGAAGGGGCCACTGGTCGAACGGGTGCAGATCACACCGCAGATGTGTGCTTCCGGATTGAAGTACATCGCCCCGGCGTTTGCCGGCGTGACGACGGCCGAGGGCAGTTTCTCGATCGACCTGGACGAGTGCAAAATCCCGCTGGCCGAGCCGGAGAAGGGAAAGTTGGCCGGGCGGCTCACAATCCATACGGTCGAGATCGGGCCCGGGCCGTGGATTCAGCAATGGGCCATGCTCTTGCAGCGCGAGACACCGGCCAAGCTGCGACGCGAGTCGGTGGTCGATTTCATCATGATCGACGGCCGCGTCTATCACCGGGGACTGGATCTGATCTTTCCCGAGATGACCGTCTCGACCTACGGTTCGGTCGGGCTGGATCAGACGGTACAGGTGATGGCCGAAATGCCGATCCCGCCTAAGTGGATCGGCGCCGGCCCGCTCGGTTCGGCGTTGAAGGACAAACGCATCCGGCTGCCGATCGGCGGGACGTTGGACAAGCCCAAGATCGATCAGAAGGTGTACCGGCAACTCCGCGATAAGTTCGTCACCGAGACGATCCGCGACACGACCCGGGGCGTGATCGAAAACGAAGTGGGCAAACAGTTGGAGCGGTTGTTCGGCCGGCCGCCGCAGTAGTTTGGTTTGTAGTGGCCCGATTCATCGGGCTTGGGTTTGTAGTGGCCCGACTCATCGGGCTTGAGCCACCATCGATCCCGTACCACTGGGGCCGCATGAATGCGGTCACTACGAACCTCCGTCACCCCTACTCTTCCCGCGATCCGCCCGGTACAATGCACCCGAGGGCAACCAACCCTACGGATCACCGCGATGAAACTCGTCCTGCTCGGCACGACCGGATACCACCCCAACGACCGTCGCCAAACGCCGTGCATGATGATCCCCGAGTGCGGCGTGATGCTCGACGCGGGCACGGCCATGTATCGGGCGACCTCGCGCCTGCAAACCTCCGAACTCGACATCTTCCTGACGCACGCCCATCTGGACCACGTGATCGGGTTGACGTATCTCTTGGAGGTGTTGTACATCCGGCCGCTGGATCGGGTGACCGTCCACGGCGACGCGGCCAAATTAGCGGCGATCGACGAGCACATGTTCTGCAAGGAGCTTTTCCCGAAGCGCCCGCCGTTCGAGTCCCGCCCGCTGACCGACGAGGTGTCGCTGGCCGGCGGCGGCCGGCTGACGCACTTCCCGCTGAAGCACCAGGGCGGCTCGATCGGGTTCCGGCTCGATTGGCCCGGGCATTCGATGGCCTACGTAACCGACACCACGGCCGAACCCGGCGCCGACTACATCGAGAAGATCCGCGGCGTCGACCTGCTGGTCCACGAGTGCTATTTCCCCGACGAGCACGCCGAGCTAGCGATCAAGACCGGCCACAGTCACACGACCAACGTTGCCCGGGTCGCCGAGCAGGCCGGCGTCGCCCGGTTGGTGCTGGTGCATCTAAATCCCTTGTCGACCGACGACGACCCGATCGGCCTGGACGTCGCCCGAGCCGTGTTCCCCGAGACGGAGTTGGGCGAAGACTTGATGGAAGTAGAGTTCTAGCCGCGAACGGCGAACGGCGAGCCGCGGGGCTTGCCCCCGCGCCTTGGTTGCGCCGGGGTAAACCCGGCGGCTCGCTGGCAGTTTCGTTGCGCCGGGGACGCCGCCCGGAAGAAGCCGAACATCGTGCTCGTCTTTACCGACGACCAGGGCTGGGCCGACACGTCCGTGCAGATGATGGCCGTCGACGCCGAGACGGTCGACGACATGCGCTCCGCCCGTGAGACGGAACTGCGAAGTCATATCGCCCGCGCGCAGCGTGAAATCGAGCAGTTACAGCAGCGTGTGCGTGAAGCAGCCGATGCGGAAGAGAAACAGAAGTTCCAGCGGGAGTTGATGAATCGACAGAAGCAAATGCACAATCACCAGGCTGCCATGGGGCGGTTGCAGAATGCCCGGAAGCGGACGGCCTGGTAAAGGTTCGTAGTGACCCGA
>JABMRB010001277.1 GCA_013202865.1 Candidatus Nealsoniibacteriota bacterium
CGATCATGCAGCCGCCGAGGCCCTGCTCGACGGCGCCCAACAAGATGCTCTGGGCCAGGATGCCGCAGTGGACGTCGAACTTCGAGTGTATCTCCCGGTCGCCCAGCACCACGATGTAGGCCGCCGGCCGCTCGCCGTCGGCCGGTCCCGGCCAGTCTTTCAGTGCGGCCGCCCAGCGGAGATGCGGAAAGATCGCGTCCGTCTCTTGCGGCGAACAGGCCGTGAGGAACTTCAACGCCTGCCGGTTCGCCGACGACGGACACAACCGCGTCAACTCGACCAGCCCGGCAAGCGATTGCGGCTCAATCCGGCGGTCTTCGTGGAACCTTCGATAGCTGCGGTTCTTTCTCAAGAGTTCTTGGACGTTCATGGGGACGCCTCATTGGAAGGAAGGCTCAATCGTCGTGGCCCGTCGCGTCTTGTATGGCGGTTGCTGCATGCGGGGTCAAGGCCGTTGAAGGAGACGCCGGGCCGTTTTGCTGCACTCCCCTCAGGTGAGGGGGGCGGATCGCACTGTTTTCTGCCGAGCACGAGGTGTATACTTAAACGTGTGGACGTTGGCAGCCTGATTACCCCCGACGTCAATTACCCCCGACGTCAAAATGCGGTAGTTCTCGTTACCCGGGTTACGAACGTGTCGTTAGTTATCGATTCCGATCCGATTCCATTGGAAGCAGACGCCCACGGGGTCGTCTGTGTTGGCGGTACGCGCGTCACCTTGGACTCGGTTGTGACCACTTACCGGCAGGGTGCCACGGCGGAGGAAATCGCCGAACAGTTCCCTGTACTCGATCTGGCGGATGTCCACGCCACGATCGGTTTCTATCTCCGCCGACGCGCGGAGACCGAAGCGTATCTTGCCGAACAGCGGCAGCAACATGAAACGATTCGCCGGGAGAACGAGGCTCGGCACTCTCCGGACGGCGTTCGCGAGCGTCTCCTCTCGCGGCGGACATCCAAGCCGTAGGAAACCATGCTTCGACTTCTCGCCGACGAGAACCTCAACCACCACATTGTTCGCGGGCTGCGGCGCCGGCAACCGGCAGTAGACGTCGTTTGCGTCCAAGAAGTCGGCCTTACCGGAGTCGACGACCCGATGGTCCTCGCGTGGGCGGCTGCACGGGGACGGGTCGTGATTACGCACGACGTTAGTACGATGACGCATTTCGCGATCCAGCGGATCGAAGCAGGCGAGCCGATGCCGGGAGTATTCGAGGTCCCGCTGTCCGCTCCCGTCGGTCAGGTGATCGACGACCTTCTCCTATTGGTCCAGTGCAGTCTGGAGGGAGAATGGGAAGGTCAGGTTCGCTACTTGCCGCTCTAGTCAAGACACCCAGCCGTTAATTTGCAGTCTCGCTTCTGTGAAGGGTAATCCTGATAGGCTTGTCTTGGTCAACTCTAATCTGATTGGCTGAACGGTACCCGCCCTTCTCGACTATGACAAACTTGGTTTCCTGGATTGCCCATGGAATGGTTGCATGTCCATTCACGTCAGTTTGGGTCCGCTGACCACTTATCGAAAGTGATACTCCAGTGACCGTCGCCCCGGCCACAGGAGCGCCTTTCGCATCGACGACAATAATGTCCGGCTGTCTGCTACCCCAAGATCCACCATTGCGCGTCGAGTGGTTGACTACATCCGGGCTGGATGCGGTTCTCGCCTCTTTTCCACCGGCAGGGCCACTGTCTGCGGGTGCCTCCAGCCTCTCTAGCGAACAGCCGCAAAGCGATAGCAAAACGAGCAAGGCAGGCGTGATTTTCCTTGAAAGAAGCATGTTTCCTGGTCCTTGCCAAGACAAGTCCTTCAGTGTCAAGATCCTCCGAACCGTCCCCGGGCCATTTCGTGGCCGATTGACCGGCGGGGGACTTCCACGGGGATCGGCTGCACGTCGAAGGGGATGTCGATTAGCGTCTTGACCCTGGCCGGCAAGGCACCGGCAGGCACCGGTCCGTCGAGCGGAGCGGCGGCAAACGCTTTGATTACGGCGTGGACCTTGGGGTTGATTTCGGTCTTGCCGTCACGTCGGGGCGTGCCCAGGGAGTCGAAGCTGCCGACGGTCACGATGCTGGCGTAGCGGTCGTGGAATTCGTAGGCTTCATAGCCCTTCAGGCGCAAGGCCTCGGCCAATCGATGGGCGTTCCATGCGGCGTCGGCAAGCGTCCCCTGGAACTTCTTGCCCTGTTCGAGCGCCATGATTTCCTGCTGTTTCACGACGACCCGACCTTTGAACGTTGCCACCTGCACGGTGTACTTGCCGGGGCAGTCCAACAGGCTGTGCTCGGCGTCTTTGTTCATTTCGACGACCATCGGATCGAGCCCGGCGGACGTGAAGTAGCCTTTGGGCAGCGCCGGATTGGTGGTTACAAAGGCCGCCATCATCGGCCCCAACGTCTCTCGGTCGCGGGTGGTCTGCCTGGAACCCATCCGCCACTGGGCCATGTTCTGCGTCGTAGGGTTCGACTCGTTCGCCTCAAGGGACTTGGGCTGCATGCGCTTGATCTTCACGAGGATTTCTTTGGCCTTCTCGTCGTCGAAGGCGGGGAAATTACCCACCAGCACGCCGGCCTCCTCGCCCTCGCTGCCTCGCCGGTATCGCATCCGTAGCGGGGCCCCGAACCGGTCGATTCCCCGGGCGCCCGTCGCGCCGTAATCGAACCGCATTCGCGTCGTATATGCTTCGATCTTGTAGCGTTTGCGGAGTTCAAGGACGAGTTCTCGGGCCTGCTCTTGGGCCCCTTCGCCGCTGAAGCTGGCCGCCAGGATCATCCAGGGGCCGTTCTCGTTGGTCACCCGGTAGGATTTCTCGGGGTCGGCTTCGACGCGTTTGAAGGACAACAGATTATCCCAGGGCGCGGCCGCATCGGCCGGGGCGTGTGGCCAAATCAACAGTCCCAGACAGAACGTGGCGAGCAAAAACGTCCGTTCTCCGTGCATAACCAACTCCTCCAGTAGGGTGCAGAGGCAACCGAAAGGCCGCGACTTGCCGACGAAATGGGGCGGAAGTGTAGCAGATCGGTCGGGGTGGTGCCAGGGGGAATTGGGAGCCGGCAAGTGGAAGATTGGAAGGGTGTAAGAGGGAAGAGGGGAAGGGGGGGAGAGGGGAAGGAAGGAAAGAGAAGGAAGGAGGGGGAAGTTGCCTATGCGTGTGAGAATCCAGGATTGCGAAACGGCAAAACAGGAGAGTGAGGGGGTAATGCGGAAACAACTCGTGCGACCCTTCGGCGATTCTTCCTTCTTCCTTCCCTTCGCTTTCTTTTCTTTCTCTTCCTTTCCTTCCCCTCTCCCCCCTTTTCCCTCTTTCCCCTACACACCTTCCCCTTCACCCACCTTCCCTTCGGGGCTACTGCCGGCTCGCCGCCTGGATTCGGCCGGCTACCAGGGGGCCGGCGGTGACGGAGACCAGGCGTCCGATTTGATCTAGCGTGCCGGGCAGTTCGACCGGGGCGTAGCGGGCTGACGTGCCCAGTAGCCAGAGTGGGCGGTTCTCCAGCGGTGTTTCCACGAGTACCTGCAACTGCCGACCGGCGAGGCTCTCGAAGTACCGTTGCCGCAATCGCTTGCCCAACTCGGTCAGCTCGGCCGCGCGACGCTGCTTGACCGGCTCGGGGACCCGGTCGGGCATGTCGGCTGCGGGCGTGCCTTGCCGGGGGCTGAAGCGGAAGACGTGCAACTTGGAGAAACCGGCCTGCTCGACCACGCGGCAGGTGGCGGCGAACTCTTCGTCCGTCTCGCCGGGGAAGCCGACGATCACGTCGGTCGTCAGTGCCGGGGCGTCCAACGACCGGTGGATCTGTTCGCAGCACCGCAGAAACCGGCCGGCCGGCCACCGTCGCCGCATCCGTTGCAACACGGCGTCGGAACCGCTCTGCATCGAGACGTGCAGATGCGGACAGACCCGATCGCCCCGGTCGGCCATCACCTGCAACAACTCCGCGGTGACCTCGACCGCCTCGATGCTGGAGATCCGCACGCGAAAATCGCCGGGCAGTTCGGCAACGTGGCCGACCAGTCCGGCCAGATTGGTTTGCCCGTCGGGCAGGTCGACCCCGTAGTGGCCCAGGTGGATGCCCGTCAGCACAATCTCGCGATGTCCATGGTCCACGAGCCGTCGGACCTCGTCGAGCACGTCCTCGGTGGGGCGGCTGAGCAGGTCGGGCCGGACGGTCGGGATGATGCAGTAGCTGCAGTCCATGCGGCATCCGTCCTGCACCTTGACGTAAGCCCGGTGCCGCGAGCCGAACGAACTGATACCGCTGGGCACGTCGACCAGTCCGAACCGCCCGAGCAGGTCGGGAAGCTGCCGCTTGTCGGTAATCACCTCGGCAACGCCCGGCAGCGCGGCCACTTCCTCGGCAGCCCGGGTGGCGTAGCAACCCATCACGACGATCTGGGTCTGCGGATATTGCCGTGCGAGATGCCGGATCGCCTTGCGGCTCTTAGCGTCGCTGGTAGACGTGACCGTGCAAGTGTTGACGACACACAGATCGACCGGCTCGCCGTCTTCTGCCTCGCGGTAGCCGAGCCGAGCGAACCCCTGGCGGAGGAATTCGGTCTCGTACTGGTTGACTTTGCAGCCGAGGGTGACGGTTTTTAGAGTAGGCATTGGGAGGGCGAAATGCAGAATGATGAATGAAGAATGATGAATGCAGAATGACCAATGGAGAGAGACTTCAAACGCCCCCCGACTGCGTTCGGGGGGGTACAGCGCCGGTGCGAAGCTGCGTCACCCCCCGGAA
>JABMRB010001278.1 GCA_013202865.1 Candidatus Nealsoniibacteriota bacterium
ATCGAGGACCTGGGCAGTGCCTCCGGCAGCGAGGGACGCTGTGCCGACGGCGATGAGTACGCTGGCGGCCAGATCCGGTTTTCCGCCGGACGTCTCAATCGCGCGAAGGCTTGCCTCGTTCCCTTCGGCCTCAGAGTAAGCACCAAGGCAATCCGACAATGGCACGAAGCACAGATCCACTTGGAACTGGCCGCCGAGGCCCTGGACGCCGAACCGCCACCCAGGGCGATCGAGTGCGGGCTGCCTGAAACCGACCGGCCACCGTCGGGCATCGCCTACGATGCTCAAACCAACCTCTACATCCTCTTCGGCGGCGACCACCTGGACTACCTGACCAACGACACCTGGCTCTTCGATCCCGAGCAGCGGAGATGGCTTCAGCGTCACCCCCGCCGTGCTCCGCCGCCTCGGGCCGGCCATCGGCTCGACGCCGTCGGCGACGGCACGATTCGCATGACCGGCGGATACACGTATACGTCGAACACCGACTACTGCGGCGGGCAATACGCCGACCTGGACGACGGCCCGTGGGTCTACGACCTCGATAGCAACACCTGGCGCGGCGAAAAGCTCGCGGAAGGCGACATGCGCGTCTACCGCACGGGACCCTTTCACCCGGACCACTACCTGCAAGGCGACCGGCCCGATGCCGCGGCCTTTGGTGCCTGGCTCGCCGCGCTGCCGACGAATCGCTGGATGCCGACCGATCCACCTTTTCGACCGCGGCTGAACCGCGACTGGGGCACCGCCCGGATGGACCCGGACCGCGATCTGATGCTCCGCTTCAGCGGCGGTCACTCGGCCCACGGCGGCACCGACGTGCCACACTTCCATTTCGCTACCAACCGCTGGGAGTTGCCCTATCCGGTCGAGTTCCCCTTAGGGCAGCTCTACAGCAACACCAGCTACCCGCGCGGGCCGAATTTCAATCTCCGGCCGTGGATGACCGGCCACACCTATCAGAACTACGCCTACGATTTGCCCACGAGGAAACTCGTCATGGCGGGCCGGCCGCGGCATTTCTACCTCTACGACCCCGACGTCGCCGATTGGATCGCCCGCGGGGAGAAACCGCCGGCGATGATCTACAATAGCTGCTTCTACGATCTGACCTTGGTGGCCACGCCCCATGGCGCGGTCTGCTGGGGCAAGAACGGCCGCGTCTGCCTATTCGACGGCAAGCGGTCGGCCTGGCGGGAGTTGGAACTATCCGGCGACGAGTTGCCCGGTGCCTGTGTGGACAATTCCACGATCGCCTACGACGGCCGGCGCGACCGTCTGCTCATGTTCCGCAAGCCCTATGGCAAGGCTCCGTACGACGGGCAGGTCTACTCGCTGAACATGAAGACACGGGCCGTCAACGTCTTATCGCCCAGCGGAAAGGAGCACGCCCACACGATCGCCTTCATCGATCGCTGCTGCTACGACCCCCAGCACGATCTGGTGCTCATGGCGAGTTATCTAACCGGTCGTGGCGATCACACGCCCACGCCGGCCTACGATTGCGCCGCCGATCGTTGGATCGAACTCGACGTCGGCTATGAGATCGGCCGGCGCAACGACCGCCCGGACCGCAAGTTCCCGCACGGTCGTTCCTGCGGCATCATGTTCGATCCGAAGCGCAAGCTCATCTGGGGCACCGACACGAACAGCCAGGTTTACGTGCTGCGGCTCGCTGCCGAGGCAGGAGATAGAAGGCCGCTGGGTCCATAGGTCCGTTCTCCCGGCCGGCAGCGCCAGGTCCACGCCAGATTGGTCGCCCCAGGCACCTGGATCCTGCGTACGGGGGCATGCGGCCGGGCACCCTTTTTGCCGGGCAAACCCCCGATACGCCACCCATCTTCCGAACCGTCACGTCAACCGGAAGCCAAGGGTACTGGACATGGCCCCCCGCACCCTGTCATAATCAACCAATGTGTCGGGCTTCGGGCGCCAGCGAACCAACGGCCCGATTCTCGTACGGGTCCAGATAATCAACGTTCGGCGGCCAGAAAAGGCCTTTGCCAATGCAACGGTCGTCCCCAAAGACCTTGGTCACTAAGTTGGAGAATGAACTTTGAGCCCCAACCCGAAGGCACAGGCAATCGTCCTGTTCATTGTTGCACCAATCGGCGTCCTTGGATTCCTTGCTCACATCACGTCAGGAGACATATCAACGGCTATCATGTTTGGCGTTGTAACTCCCGCCGCCGTTGCGCTGGGCGTGTGGCTTTGGCGTCGGCCTGAATGATGAACGAATGCGGTAAGAGCATGGTGAACCAGCTCATGGACGTCGTGGGTGGCCCAGCCGATTCCCCGCGGGTGGCACCGCCGATTTTCCGGGGCAGGCGTTGCCATCGTGTGCGGTCCGTTCGGAAAATCGTCGGTGTGGCGCAGCCACGGGAGGATTGTGGCGATTGTTCCTTGGTGGGATAATGGTTCCATGGCCGAGCACCGCTGAGAATTGATCCTCTGGATTAGGAGTCAAGACAGTGTCCCCGGAACTCCTCTGACCCAACATCCCGTCATTTTCCAAAAGGCAAAACATGGATGTCACCAAGATCCCCTTTGCAGAGAAGGTGGGGATCGTAAGATCGGCCGAAGGAAGTCTTGAGCTTCCTTTCAGTCACAGTGTCCAGAATCACGTGCAGACTCTTCACGCAAGCGCGCAGTTTACCCTCGCAGAAACAGCTAGCGGCGAGATTCTGCAGATCTCATTTCCCGAGCTTGTGGGTAAAGCGGTTCCCGTTCTAAGAGATTCGCAAATAAGATTCAGGAAACCAGCGGCCAAGGCCATTACGGCACATCCGGTGGTATCTGATGAAGCCATTTCGAGATTCAAAGAGCGATTCGCAAAGAAGGGACGTTCATCAGCAATTCCCGCTGGCCCTTTAGACGCTGCAATAAAGCGTGTTTTTGGTATTGGCTTTCGTAAACATTGGCGGGAGAATCCCGGCTGTTTGCTGGCGATGCGTATCTGCTAGCAGG
>JABMRB010001279.1 GCA_013202865.1 Candidatus Nealsoniibacteriota bacterium
GCAACACCAGCCCGATCACTCCACCCAGCAGCATCACCAGCGTACCCGGTGCCACACGGGCCGCATACGGTGGCTGGCGCGGCTTGTGATGGGGGAGTGCGAAAAGCGGGGGGGCGCTACGCCTTGAATCTGTACCCGCAACTCTCGCACCGGTAGTCGGGCCGAATCAACAGAAACAGCAGCCCGATCGGAAACGTACAGACAATCAACCCCACCATTAGACAACCGTGGCCGCCGGTCGCCTTCCCTTGACAGCGCGGGCACGACAGCCACGATGACGCACTCACACCGGCTAGCCCCAACAGCACGCCGAGGGCAAACAGGGCCACGCCGAGACACGTCATCGGCCCCGCATCCATGCCGCCGCCCACCCCCGCGGTGAGCATCCCGACCGCGACCAGCAGCACACCGAGGCAGGTGTAGGCCCCGCCGCTATCCGACGCACGTTTGCTGCGCCGTCGCCCCGTCTGCACCTGGATCTGCGGCGCCGCTGGTGGTTGTCGATCGGGCAATCTTCCACAATGCGGACAGGCCGCCGCGTTCGTCGAGACCTTCCCGCCACAATCGCCACAGATAACCAGACCCATCCCCACGCCCTCCCGGTTGCGCCCCGCGCCACCATCCTACCGCCGCCTCCCTCATGGCGTCAACCCCCCGGAGGGCCGATCCGGTCACGTCCTGCCGTAGCCGCCTAAGCCCCAGTACGGCCCTACGCGGCCGTTTGAGACAACGAAACAACCCCTTCCATCGGGGTATTCTGCAACAGAGAACCCCGGAAAGTAAGCGTTTCTTAGAAAAATCCAATCTAAGGGGGGTTGTCTACTATATAGAGGACTATATACTTCACATATACTTCAGCTCAAGCTTGATTGGAGGAGTTCGTTATGGGCAAAAAGAAGCCCGGTACTATCACAACTGCGATTTCGGTCCCCCGCGATCTGAAACGTCGGATGAGCAAGGTGCGAGAGGATGTGAATTGGTCCGCTCTGGCTTGCAAGGCGTTTGAGGACAAGCTGACTGAGATCAAACTCAAAGAAAGGACGAGAGGTATGGAAAGCGCGATCGAACGCTTGCGGGCATCAAAGGGGGTGGCAGACAGCGAAGACTACGAGCATGGTTTTTCTGTCGGCCGGAAGTGGGCCGAAAAGTGGTCCACAGCACCCCCACTGGAGAAGTTGGAACGGCTTCGGGATACGAGCGATTGGGACTCGTTCTTTTCCCAACAGGGTTCCTCGGCTTACGGGATAGACGAACAGCTCTATTTCTGTATGTATCCGGAATTTGACGGAAGTCGTCAAGAAGCACGTGACTTTTGGGATTCTGCTATTGGCGATGACGAGTACGACGTGGTAGCCAGAAAGCGCCCGGAGGTTATCAAAGGGTGGGCCGAAGGCGCATTGGATTTTTGGAATACTGTCAAAGACTTGCTGTAGTCCCCGCTAACCTTTGCTGCCCAGTCCTGGGGTGTTATGTTTCCTTCGCAACCCGGGACTGGGCGGTGGGGCAGGTTGGCCGTTTGAGAGATTGGACAATGTTTCACGAAAGGATTACGATCGACGCCGGACGGCCCGCGTGGGGCGTCTGACGTGATACCTTTGCTGCTCGGGCCCCGGGCTCGCAACCGGGGGTCGGGTGGCGCTTTGCGAGAAAGGATGACCATGCCCAAGAAAGACCTACCCGAGGGCCTAGCCAAACGTGGCGGTACGTACCACGCTGATTTCTCAGTCGGCGGTAAACGTATCCGCAAGAGCCTGTCGCGGAACCTGAAGACCGCCAAGCAACTGCTGATCGAGCTACGGGCCCGGGCAGAGCGGGGTGAGTTTAGCCTACTCGACAACAACTACCTCGTGGCCGACCTGGAAAAGCAGTACCTTCGCTCGTGCCAACAGGCGCTGAAGCCCGACACGGTGGACCGGTACACGCACAGCCTACGCAGCGCGCTGGCAGCGATGCCCACTCGGGTGTCGCAGATCACCATCGCCGCCATATTGGACTACCGAGAGCAGCGGCTAGCCGATGGCATTGCCCCCGGCACGATCAACAAGGACGTGAAGGTCACGAAAGGGATGTTCGCCTGGGGCGTCAAGGCCGGGCTAATCAAAGATAACCCGCTTCACGGTGTTCGGAAATTGCCCGACGACAACCCAAAGGAAGGCCGACCGTTGTCGCCGGACGAAGTTGACCGACTACTGGAGGCCAGCCCCCCCTTATATCGCGACATTTGGTACTGTTTCGTGGTCACGGGGATGCGGAAATCTGAGTTGGCGTCCCTTCAGTTCGATGATGTTGATTGGGAGGCGCGGGAAGTGTTGGTTCGACGAAGCGTGTCGAAGACGCACACGGCCCGACGTATCCCCATCGACGACCACCTATGGAAGATTCTACAAGGGCAGCGCGACGGCCGTGATAAACGGGAGGCCAGCGAACGGGCCGGCGAGCAAGGGCGGGCCTTTCGTCGGCGGTTCACTCGCGATCGTGTCTTCGTGACTAGGCACAATACGCCCCTGGATATGCGAAGTCTGCTGTACAGCCAATTGATGCTCCACTGCAAGCAAGCGGGGATCGAGACCCGCCACCTCGGTCCAGATGGCCACGAGGTGGATCACGTCGACGTTCACTCGTTACGGCGAACCTTCGCCACCGGGCTGATCGTCAACGGCGCCGACCCCAAGACCGTGATGGAATTGATGGGACACCGCACGCTAGAAATGACCATGAACCTGTACGCAAAGGTGTACACCGGGACGAAGCGTGAGGCGCTCGGTCGGCTACCGTGGGGCAGCGGGTCGAAGGCGCCGGAGTACCTGCTGCAATTGCCGCAGCAGTCACCGGCCGGTCACAAAACGGTCACAACGCTTGCGGCCCCTGCGGTCGCGGCGACGTAAAGCTAGAGGTGCCAAGTGGTTACGACACGTCAATTTTCGAGTAGGCAGTTCGCCGGAGATGGCCCACCTGATGCTCCACGCGCAGGACGAGTAGATTCTGCCTCTCGTGGTGTAGGCGGCGGCTGCTTTTTCATTTGTGCTTGGACAGATCGCATTGCGGCACTCCGTCGCGACGGTATGCCCCGCGGCGCTTGATTCTCTCTCCTCCATCCTTCATAATCTCCTATTATCCCATGCACACCCCCTGGAGATCGTGTTATGAAACGTCGTGAGATGCTGGCAGCGACTGGGGCCGCGGTGGCTGGATTGTCGGGCTTTCCATTGGGCTGGGCGGCCGAACCCGAGAAGAAGAAACGCAAACTGCTCTATTTCACGCGAAGCATCGCCTACGAACATTCCGTGATCGCGCCGGGGGCCGACGGGCTGAGCCACTCGGGCAAGGTGCTGGCGGAACTCGGCGAGAAACATGGATTCGAGATCGAGCCCAGCAAAGACGGAAGCATCTTTGACGGCGATCTGGACGCCTACGACGCGCTCGTCTTCTACACTTGCGGCGACTTGTATACGCCGAGCGTCCGCAAGACCCCGCCCATGTCGCCCGAGGGCCGCAAACGCCTGATCGCCGCGGTGGCTGCCGGCAAGCCGTTCGTTGCGTTGCACTCGGCCTGCTATTGGGGCGCGAAGCCGGCGGTCGACGACGCCTATCTCGAGATGGTCGGGGCCGGGTTCGTTGCCCACGGTGCCCAACAAAAGTCCACGATGAAGGTCACGTCGCCCGGGTTCCCCGGGGCCGATGGCTTGGGTGATTCGTTCGATCTGGTCGACGAGTGGTACGCATTGAAGAACTTCTCGAAGGACCTGCACGTGATTCTGGCCGAAGACAACGAGGGCATGAAGGGCGGGATGTACCAGCGTCCGCCGTTCCCGTCGACCTGGGCCCGGATGCATGGCAAAGGCCGTGTCTTTTTCAGCGCCATGGGTCATCGCGAGGACGTCTGGACCAACGCCACGTTCCAGAAGATCCTGCTGGGCGGACTGGCCTGGGCGCTGGGCGACGTCGACGCCGACCTGACGCCCAACGTCGATAAGGTGACGCCCAACGCAGATCAATTGACGAAATGACCGGCTCGTAGTGACCCGATTTATCGGGTCGATTTGCCAAGGACCGCATGAATGCGGTCACTACGAACCGAACTGCCTGGGACCGCATGAATGCGGTCACTACGAACCAGAGGCCTGCGAGCGGATGCGTTGGGCGGCTGCGCGTTCCAGTTCGAGTGCGCGGCGCCACTTCGCGCTGGCCCGGCCGCTGAGGTAGGTGACCAGCGACATCACGAGCAAGACGGATCCGCACCAGGCCTTGGCCGGCGCGCGCACCTCGGCCATTCCCAACAGGATCGGTTTGTGGACGGGTGTTGCCAGGGCAATGGCCGTACACGTTCCGTACAGCGTGGCAACTGCTGCGAACACGAGCATCACCACCCAGACGCTTGCCCAATCCGGCCGGTTGACCATCCAGACGATGAACGTTATTTGCACGATCGCCAGCAGCAAGGCGATCCGTCCCCACCACTCGGCCGTTGCCAGGTTCAGTTGCAGCTTGTAGACCACCGGACAGAGACTGAACGCCACCGCCAGACCCAGGAAAACCGCCAGCCAGCGGACTGCCGTAACGTGGCCAATGTCCGGTACGTAGACGTCCGAGGGCATCGTCTGTTGTTTCGGTCGGGCTCGGCGGCGCTGGGCACGGGGTTGCCGGGGCTCGGGTTGCCGGGGCTCGGGCTGCCGAGGTTCGGGCTGTGGGGGCTCGGGCGGCTTGCGGTCGGATTTCGCTGCGGTCGCGGCCGATTCGGCAGCGGCTGACTCGACGGCCGGTTCGCCCTGACGTTTACGCCGCTTGCGATCTCGTCGGCCGATGCGCCGTGAGGGCTCCTGCCGCGATGAGGGCTTGCCGGGTTTCTTCTCGACGGGTGGAACTTCGACCGGTTCTGGTTCAGGGAGGATTGCCCCGGACTGGGATTTCGGCTGCCGTGTCTTCGGACGTTTGGACTTTCGTTCGGGTGCCGGTGTCTTCGTCGACGACGGCTCCCAGTCCGAAGAATCGCTCGACCAGCGATCCGGTGTAGACCGGGCCGGTTGTGGCTTCTCGACGGGCGTTGGTGCCGGCACCTCGGGCAGCGCTTCGACCGGCTCGACCGGCTCGACCGGCTCGACGGGCTCGACGGGCGGCACCGGTTCGGGGCTCGGCACGTCGATCGGCACCACAAGGGGCAGAGAGGCTGGGGGCAGAGAGGCTGGGGGCAGCGTGGCGCTCTTGGCCGGTACCCTTGCTTCGACCGGCTCCGGTGCGGCTATGGGCGCCGGCATGGCGACCGGTTCGGCGGGCCGTGAGACCGCCGGCTTGGCCTTGGGCTTTGGCGGTAACACCGGGGGACGCTTCGACCGCCGATCGGCCACCGGGGCCGGGACCGTGGCGTCCGCGGTCTGCTTGGGCGGTTGCGGCACGTCGACGGCCTGCTCGCACCGCGGACAACGAACCTTGCGCCCGGCGCGGTCGTCGGGCGCTCGAAGGTGGTGGCCTGCGGGACATTGGAAGCGAATGGTCATGAAACCTGCTCGCGGCGCGGGTAAGGGCGACGGCCGGGCCGTCTCATCCAGTTTGATCCAAGCCGCCCGGGGGGTCAAGCTGCGGGTAGCCGTTTACGCGGTTTCGGCTCAGCAGAGAGGAGAGAAGTCAGGTTGACACCGAGGGCAACGGGTCGTCACCCCACTTGCCAAACGGGGCCGATGTGGGGTAGGTTGCCTGGTCAAGGTGGGTTGTCGGTCAAGGTGGGAGTTCGGGGGTCCGTGGGGCCCCGCCTGCCCTGTCGGTGCGGTCTCGGTCTACTGTTTGCGGGAGAAGAGATGATGCAACCGCGTATGGTGTGTCTGGCCTTGGTGGTTGGTTTGGTCTGCTTTGGTTGCTCGGATACCCCGCAACCGGACGGCGCGACCACCACCACGGCGGCCGTCGGCCAGCCCGGTTCGGCGAAGGCGGAATTCGCGGTCGTGCTCCAGCAGTGGAAGGACCTTGTCGCCGATTTGATGGTTTTGCGCAGGGAGCATCGCGACGCCGACGAGCAACAACGGGCCAAGATCCGGATGCGATGGAAGGAGTTGATCGAGAAGGGAGACTTGCTGGAGTCCGAACTGCTCGCTGCCGCCGAGAAGGCCTACGCGGAAGCACCCAACGCCGACAAGGAGGTGACCGGTCTGGTGCTCGCCGTGCTGCATCGGGACGTCGTCCCGGCCCGGTTCCGACCTCAGACCGAAGATTACGCACGAGCCTTGCGGCTCGGCCGGCTACTGGTCGACAACGGGTGCGCAGACAAGCGGTTCTACGACTTTGCCGGACGGGCGGCGTTTGCGATGTGCGAATTCGACGACGCCGAGAGGTTTCTCAAGCTGGCCGAAGCGAACATCATCACCGAGGAAGGAAAAGCGGTCCTCTCTATGGTGGCTATCTGCAAAGATGCCTGGCGACGGGAGCAGAAGCTCCGTGCGGCCGAAGCTGCCGCTGCTGAGGCCGACAAGCTGCCACGCGTCTTGCTGAAAACCAACCAGGGCGATCTCGTATTGGAACTGTTCGAGAACGAAGCACCCAACACCGTGGCTAATTTCATCTCGCTGGTCGAGAAGGGGTTCTACGACGGGCTGACTTTCCACCGCGTATTGCCGGGCTTCATGGCCCAGACCGGCTGCCCCAAGGGAGACGGCGAGGGCGGGCCGGGCTACAAGATCCCGTGCGAGTGCTACAAGCCCGAACGCCGTCGCCACTTCCGCGGTTCGCTGGGCATGGGGCTGGCCGATGCCGGTCGCGACACGGGGGGGTCGCAGTTCTACATCACTTTCCTGCCGACGCCGCCCCTGGACGACCCGCGATCAACGGGCGATCCGCACACCGTCTTCGGCCGCGTCGTCGAAGGACTCGACCTGTTGCAGAAGATCCAACGCCGCGACCCCGACGTACCCAGGCCTCCACCGCCCGACAGGATTATCGAAGCCAAAGTGCTTAATAAACGCGATCACGAGTATGTGCCGGAGAAAATGACGAAGCACGAATGACGAATGACGAAGGGCCGTTTTTTTTCGTCATTCGTCATTCGTGCTTCGTCATTTTCCCAATGTCATTCGTGCTTCGTCATTTACAAGCGATCCAACGCCTGCTGTAAGTCGGCAATCAAATCGTCGGGGTCTTCGATGCCTACGGAGAGACGAATCAGACCGGGTGGGATGCCGGCCCGCTGGAGTTGCTCGTCGCTCAGTGGGGCATGCGACATGGAACCGGGATGCTCGATGAGCGACTCCACGCCGCCGAGACTCACGGCCAGCAGCACCAGCTCGGTCGATTCCACTAGTTTCTCAGCCGCCGCCCGACCGGCCGACACCTCGAAGGCCACCATGCCGCCGAAGCCGGTCATCTGTCTTGCGGCCAGATCGTGCTGCGGATGACTGGGCAGCCCCGGGTAGATCACCCGGGAAACGGCCCCGTGGGATTGCAACGCCCGGGCTACCGCCATGGCGTTGCTGTTGTGACGCTGCATCCGCAGGGCCAGGGTCTTCAGGCCACGCAATATGAGCCAGGCGGCAAACGGGTCCATGCTGCCGCCGAGCAAGGTCCGCTTCCGCCAGAGTCGCTCGGCCGTCTCGACGTCGGTCACCAGGCAACCGCCGACCACGTCGGTGTGGCCGGAAATGTATTTCGTGACGCTGTGGATAACCACGTCGGCGCCGGCGTCCAGCGGTCGCTGGTTGTAGGGCGAAGCGAACGTGTTGTCGACCACCACGGTCACGCCCAACTCGTCGGCCAATTGGCTCACCGATTCCAGATCGGTCAGCAGCATGGTGGGATTGGTCGGCGTTTCGAGGTAGAACATCCGGGTCTCGTGCCGTGCCGCCCGGGCAAACGCCTCGCTGTCGGTCGGATCGACAAAATCGACCTCGATACCCAACTTGTGCAACTCGTCGGCCAACAGGGTCGTGGTGCCCGTGTAGAGCGACGCCCCGGCCACGACGTGGTCGCCCGGGCTCAGCAGGCCCAGCAACGTCGTGCTGACGGCGGCCATCCCCGAGGCAAACGCCAGTCCCCTTGGGCCGCCCTCGAGATCGGCGATCACCTTCTCGAGGATTTCGATCGTGGGGTTACCCCAGCGGGTGTAATAGGCCTGTGGCTGGACTTCCGCGGCATATTGGGCGACGGTCGCCGCGTCGGCCACACGGAACGTCGAGGTCTGATAGAGGGGTGTCGCCACCGGCGGTGAGGCGACTTCGGCCTCGGGATGATGCACGGTTCGTGTAGCGAACGCGCGGCCGGACCTGCCTGAATGAGCCATGGCCATATACTCCTGTGGTGTTATTCTGGGGTCGGTCGCGTTTGACGTACCCTGCGAACGGCCCATCTCAATCTACCCGATTGCCGGTGTTGTGGAACAGTCTGGTTGCACCGGTTGGCGGACGGAATCACCCGAATTCGCGATACCATTTGTTTGACATACTGGAAACCCCCCGATTACAATGGAATTCGTGGGTTTCTCCGATGCCACTGAGCCGTCAAGGCGGCTCTACGTACGTTTGGAGCCGGCTATCGGAGAGCCCCTCGTCCCTTTTCGGGGTAGCAGTCGGCGTGGCCGGGGGCAGGCTTCGTCAGATTTTTTACGGTGAACAGAGAACGACCCGCTGCGAAAACCGGTTCAGGCGATTGTCGTCTGCCTACGGTTCGTGGGGTCTTGTCCGGATCGTCGAGTATTCAGGTCCTCCTCGGAGTCCTCCCATGAAGTTTCCAGGCATTGGCCGAAAGCGGCGCAAACACTCCCGTAAGCACCAGAGCCCCGGCCTGAGAAAGCGGCGGCTTAACGGCTTCGAGCCGCTGGAGCAGCGGCAACTGCTGACGGTGGCGCCGACGCTCGCGGTGATGGACGACGTAACGGTCCTCGGCGGCGCGCCGCTGCACATCGCGCTGGACGGCTACGACGGCGACGGCGATGCGCTTTCGTATAGCGTCTCGGTCGAGGGCAGCTCCGACCTGACGACGTTCATTCCCGAGGGCAATCGCAGCCTGCGGATTTCCGTGGCCCCCTTCACCGGCTTCGCCGGCGGCGACATGGTGCTCGAAATGTTTGAAGGGCGGGCACCGAATACCACCGGTCGAATCATCGAACTGGCCGAGCAGCAGTACTACGACGGGCTGATCTTCCATCGCGTGATGGTAGATTTCATGATCCAGGGCGGCAGTTCCGACGGGCAGGGCAGTGCAGGCTCGGGTGTGAGTTTCGACGATGAATTCCACGTCGACCTGCGCCATACCAGTTCCCGAGTGGTCTCGATGGCCAACAGCGGCGACGACTCGAACGACGCACAGTTCTTCATTACGGGCGACCCAACGCGATGGCTTGATTTCAATCATTCGGTATTCGGATTTCTCACCGACGGAGACGACGTTCGCGACGCCATCGAAAACGCGCCGGCTGTCGACACCAGGCCCACGGACGACGTCGTGATGGAATCGGTCACGGTGGAATTCGACGAAGAGAACGGCGTGCTGATGCTCTCGGCACCCGAGGGCGCGAGTGGACAGGCCGACGTGACCGTCACCGTCAGCGACGGCACCGAAACGGCGCAACGCACGTTCCACGTTACGATCGAGCCGGACACGGAAGACGACAGTGCCTACCTGCTGCCGGTCGATGAAATCCACACGACCGCCGATACGCCCGCGACCATTACGCTGACTTCGATCGACGTCGACGGCGGCGCGGACTACGACTTTGCTCCAACGGGCGATTCCCCCATTGAATTAGCCATCGATAACGTGACCGGTGAATTGACGATCACACCTACCGACGGCGTGACGGGTGTGCATAACATCCTCGTCGGCGTGTCCGGCAACAACTGGGCCAGCTATGATTCACAGGTCCTCCCTGTCTTCATCCATCCGGCGGCGCCGAGCAGCGTGACGTTGCTGCCTGCGTTCGACACCGGCACACCGGGCGACGGCGTAACCCAACTGAACAACCTCCCGGGCGCGACGCTGACGTTCCAGGTCGACGGGCTGACCGACGCGCTGCCGGTTACGTTGTACGCCGACGGCGTGGAGATCGGCTCCGGTGTCGCTTCCGGCGGCTCGGTGCAGATCGTCACCAACGCAACGCACACGCTCGTCGACGGGCCGCACGCGATCACGGCCACGCAGACGCTTGGCCAGCAGGAATACACCGCGGGCAACCACAGCGGGACGGTCGATCTGCCAAGCGATCCGTCGGCTCCGCTGAACATCGTCGTCGACGCGACGCCGCCCGTGTTCACCTCGGAACCGGTGCCGGGCGCGTCGGTCGGCCTGCTCTACATCTACGACGTGCAGACCGACGACGAGAACGCCGGCAACGACGTGCAGTACGAACTGCTTACGTCGCCCTCGGGCATGGTGATCGACCCGGCGACCGGCCAGATTACATGGACGCCTCAGCCCCAGGACGGCACAAGCCAACCGGTCGTGGTTCGGGCAACGAATCTTGCCGGAGGCTCTGCGGAGCAGTCGTTCACGATCGACAGCAGCGACCCGCCGGTGATCGACCCGGTCGCCAACCAGGAGGTCGACGAACACGATGTGCTCGATCTGCTGGTGACCGCCACCGACACCGACCTGCCGCTTTCCTTCAGCCTGGACGCTACCGCGCCGATCGGGACCGCCATCGAGCAGATCTCCGACACCACCGCCCGGTTGACCTGGTTGACGCGCGAGATTCACGGTGGCAGCGTCCATCCGATCACGGTTTGGGTAGGCGATAGCAAGGGTGTATCCGCATCCACGACGATTCAAGTGACCGTCAACGAAACGATCGGCGGCAACGACGTGCCGTGGCTCAATCCGATCGAAGACGTCGTCGTCTACGCCGGTGCGCCGTTGCACGTGGCCTTGCAGGGTTCCGACGGCGACGCCGAGCCGTTGAGCTTCTCGGTCTCCGTCGACGGCGATCCGAACGTGGCGGCCGTTATCCTCGACGGCAACCGGAGCCTGAGAATCGACCTGGCACCGCATTCGGAGTTGCCCGACGGCGATATGGTGTTCGAGCTGTTTGAGGGCCGCGCGCCGGATACCACGGCGCGGATTATCGAACTGGCCCAGCAGGGGTTCTACGACGGGCTGACTTTCCATGAGATCCTCGGCGGCGATCGGATTGTCGGCGGTGATCCGGCGGGCGACGGAACCGGCGGTTCCGGCGTGGCGATGGACGACGAATTCCACGGCGACTTGCAGCACACCAGCTCCGGGCTGCTGGGTATGGTCAAGACACCCCAGCTCACCGAGTCCGGTAGTCCGATGTTCGACGGCGACGACGTCGGCGACTCGCAGTTCTACGTCACCAGCGCCCAGGACGGTTCCGCACCGTCGTATCGCGCGTCCGATTTCCACAACACACTCTTAGGTTTCCTCACCGGCGGCAACGACGTACACGAAACCATCACGCAGGTTTCGGTCGACCTTCTCGGCAAGCCGACCGAGGACGTCGTGATGAACTCGGTAACCGTCTTTGTGGACGAGGCCAACGGCACGCTCGTGCTGTCGGCCGACGCGCCGGGGGAGGCCCTCGTGACGGTTACCGTCAGCGACGGGCAAGGCGCTACGGACCAGAAGACGTTCCACGTCACGGTCCTGGCAGACCCCCACAACGCCAATCCGTACCTGTTGCCCGTCGACAGTATCCACGCGACCGGCGACGACCCCGCCAGTTTCCAACTTTCGGGCACCGACGTTGACATGGTGGAAAACGGCGATTCACTCTGGTTCGGAGCCTGGGCCCGCCAGGATTGGTTTGCCGCCGAGTTGAATCCGGAGTTGCAGATCGTTATCGATTCGGCCACCGGCCAGGGCACCGTGCAGGCACTCAACGGGCTGGCCGGCGTGCATGGGATTCTCGTGGGCGTGAATGCCAGTAGCGTCCAGCAGTCGTTTGACTACCAGGCTCCGGGCTCGGATCCGCTCTCCTGGTCTTCCGCGGAACGTGCTGCGTTCGACTTCCAGGTCATTCCGCTGATCATCACACCTGGGGCTCCGACGGCCATCGAACTGCTTTCGGATACCGGCGCGAGCGACACGGACCGAGTCACCAATCTCGACAACACGCAGGGTCAGACGTTGGAGTTCCGCGTCGACGGCGTGGCAGTCGGCGCCGACGTGATTCTGTTTTCCGACGGTGAGGAGATCGGCCGGGCCGTTGCCGAGACGCACTCGGTCGTGATTACCACCAACGGTCTGGTCCCGCTGCTCGACGGCGTCCACGAATTGACGGCCAGGCAGGAGATGCTCGGTCAGCCGCTGGACGTGGGCAACAACACGGGCGGTACGGTGGACCTCGACGGCGAGGAATCGGACGTGTTGCTCGAGATTACCGTCGATACGGTTCTGCCCGTCTTCAACTCGACGCCGGTCATCGAGGCCACGGAAGGGCAGCCGTACACTTACGTCGTGCAAACGGACGAGAGCGCCTCCTACGGCCTGGCGAATCCGCCGCGGGGCGCCCACCTCGACGAAGCGACCGGCGCGATCACCTGGACCCCGGCACCCGGCCAAAGTCCCACGCAGACGATCACCGTGTCGGCGTTCGATGCGGCCGGTAACGAGCAACAACAGACGTTCGACGTGCAGGTCGCGTCGGCCGGGCCGATCGACTACCTGACGTTCCCCAACCACGCCGCCGGCGGCGAACTGGAGTATCCGATCCAGCCGATGCGCAACGGATGGCTGGCGGTTGAGGCGGCCTTTACCGCCGACCTGGGGATCGGCGTCGTGTCCATGTCGTTGTTCGACGAGGGCGACAATCTCGTCAGCGAGTCCTACGAGACGGACGACGGGTCGCGAATCGACGCCTTCGTCGCCGCCGAGCAGACCTACAAACTGGTCGTCTACGGCGTGAATCCGAACGTCGACTTCCTGATTGGCAACGTGCTGGTCGACGACGGCAACGAACTGACCTTCTACGGCACCGAGGGCGACGACACGATCCAGTTTATCGCCGGTTCGCCGCATCAAGTGCGGGTCAACGAGCTGCTCTACGACAGCATTCCGCCCGGCGTCATCGACGTCGTTCACTTCGACGGCCTCGGTGGCGACGACCGCATCGAGATCACCGGCGCCGATACCGACGAGACGGTGTTCCTCGCGCCGGGTGAAGCCCAGGTCGTCGGTGACGGTTACGAGCTCGACGTGGTCCACACGGAGACCGCGATCGTCCGCAGTATGCACGGCGCCGACGAGTTGTACGTGACCGGTTCCGACGGCGACGACGAATTGACCGTCAACGGGAATTACGCGAAACTGATCGGCGAGGGATACTTCCTCCAGGGCTTCGCGTTCGACACGGTCTACGTGGATGCCCTGACCGGCCAGCACGACACCGCCAGACTGTACGACTCGCCGGGCGACGACACTTTCATTTCCACGCCCCGATACGGGCATCTACAGGGCGACGGGTTCAGCTATCAGGCCGACCAGTTCGATGAGGTCCGCGCCTACTCGACGGCCGGCGGTTTCGATGTAGCCAGCCTTTACGATTCGCCCGGCGACGACACGGTCGTGGCCGACGCGGTGCAGACCGTGCTGACCGGCGACGGATTCTACACCCGGGCCAAGACGTTCGACGAGGTCAATATCTACGCCACCTCCGGCGGGTTCGACGTGGCGACGCTGAACGATTCGGCAGGCAACGACTTCTTCGCGGCCGGCGAGACCTCCGCCGAGCTGTCCGGCGAAGAGTTCCTCAACCGGGTCACGCACTTCGACGTGGTTCAGGCGACGGCGAGCAGAGGTCTCGACGTGGCCGATCTGTACGATTCACCCGGCGACGACAACTACGTAGCCACCCCCACGCACGCCCGGATGATCGGCGACGGCTTCGACAACAATGCCCACGATTTCGACGTCACCACCGGCGACGCCTCGCTCGGCTACGACGTGGCTAAGGTGTTCGATTCACCCGGCGACGACCTCTTCATCGCCGAGGCGGCTGGCGGAAGGATCCGAGGCGACGGGTACGTCAATCACGCGATCGGTTTCGATCAGTTGCACGCCTACGCCAACAACGGCGGGCACGACGTGGCCAAGCTGTTCGACTCGCCCGGCGACGATACGCTCAAAATCACGCCCGTGCAGGGTGTGCTCCGTGGCGTTGCTGCCAGTGGCACGGATCTCTTCTACCACCGCGCAAAGAACTTCGAGGAGGTCCACGGCTACGCGAATGAAGGCGGTTTTGACGTCGCCGATCTGCACGACTCGGACGGCGCAGGGTCCTTCGTAGGCACCCCGATTCAAGGAAAACTCACCGCCGATGGATACGTGGCCCGGGCTAAGCATTTCGACGTCGTCCGCGCACACGGCGCAGCGGGCGGAACACCCGACGACACGGCCGAGCTGACCGGTTCCGCCGGCGCCGATACGCTCGTTGCCGCCCCCGGCGACGTGACGCTCTCCGGCGATACGTTCGAGATTCAGGTGCTCGGTTACAGTTCCGTGCTGGCCTCCGGTGGTGCGGGCGAGGACTCGGCCACCATGGCCGACTCGGCCGACGACGAAACGCTGTTGGCCAAGCCGGGTAACGTCCGGTTGGCGAGCGACTCGATGGACCATCGCGCCGTCGCGTTCGAGACGGTCGTCGTCCTGGCGGACGGCGGCGGCAGGGACGTGGCCCGGCTGATCGATTCTCCCGGCGACGATCTGTTCATCGCCCATCCTACCAGCGCCAGATTTACCGGCGACGGATTCGACAACAAGGCCGTTCGTTTTGAAGAAGCCCACGGCTACGCGATCACCGACGGAGTCGACGAGGCCCGACTGGTGGACTCGACCGGCGACGACGTCTTCACGGCAAGTTCGCTGCAAGGCGTCCTCAAAGGGCCCGGGTTCTACAACCGCGCGAAGAAGTTCGAGGAGGTCCATGCCTTCAAGTTCAACGGCGGCCACGACGTTGCCTATCTGACCGGCACGGACGGCGACGATACGTTCGAAAGCAGCCACATACAGGGCAAGTTGTATGGCCCCGGCTACTCCAGCCGGGCCAAGTTCTTCGACGAGGTGTACGCCGACGCCGGCAAGGGCGACAACGATCACGCCGAGCTCCGCGGCTCGATGGAAGACGACCTGCTCAGCGGGCTCGACGACTGGATCGAACTCTCCGACGTAGCCGCCACGTTCCTGCACAAGGCAAGCGGCTTCGACACCGTTTGGGCCAGCCCCATACCCGTCGGAGAGGTCCAAGCAGGCGACGCCAACGACGCCAACGACGTCGAAGACGTAAACAAGGCGGCAATCGATTTCCTGCTGACGCTCGACGACGGCTGGCAAGAGGCATAGCGTTCGTAGTACCGCATAGTGTTCGTAGTACCGCATTCATGCGGCCAGAGTGTTCGTAGTACCGCATTCATGCGGTCTTGGCACCGATAACTCCTCGCACTGCGCGGTCGAGGATATCCCACCGACGCAGTCGGCAGGAGTTTCTGCACTTTCCTGCGCCAGCACTTGCTCCGCTGGCACCGGCTAGTTATCCTGGAATCAGACGTTCCCAGCCCCGCTACCTCGGCGATCCTGCCATGCTCGGCATCCTCAACGACCCTCACCGTCGACACCTCCTGCTGGCCCTGCTGGTCGCCGTGGGATTGGGTGCGTATCTGGTCGGGTCGGTCGAGGCGATCTACGATTTCGATCTGGCTATGCTGCTGGCGCTGGTCGGCGGGTTTCCGATCTACTTCGGTGCATTGAACGCCTTGGTGCGGGGCAAGCTCTCGGCCGAGTTGGCCGTCAGTCTGGCGGCCTTCGCCGCGTTGTACCTCGGCTATCGCGGCGAGTACGACGAGAATATGTACGCAGTCGCCGCCGAAGTCGACCAATTTCGTGGCCCATCCCGGGTTGGGGGCCGAGGCATCGACGACCGCCGCGACGAGCCGCGTCGGCAGTCCGCGTTTCCTCCAACAGGCAGGCGTCGCCGTACCGCCGCAGCTCGACGCCCGAGTTGCCGAACTCAGCCAGAGCGGTTGTACGGTCGTGCTGGTCGCCCGGGGCAAGCGGGCCATCGGTGCGGTGGCCGTGCAGGACACCGTGCGACCGGAGGCGGCCACGGCGATCCGGCAGCTTCGCGACCCGGGGATCAAACGGATTGCGATGCTTACCGGCGACAACGCGGCGGCGGCCGACGCGGTGGGCAAACGGCTTTCGATCGAAGACGTCCGTAGCGGTCTGCTGCCGGCGGACAAGGTGGAAGCGGTTCGCGAGATCCGGACGCAGGCTGCCCCAATAGCGATGGTCGGCGACGGCATCAACGATGCCCCGTCGCTGGCCGCGGCCGACGGCTGCCGCAATTGCGACCGCCCGGGCTCCATTTCGGGTTCCCTTACGGCATCGATCGAATCACCCGCGTCAAGCCGAGCGAGCCGAAACAGGTCGGTGTGCGGGCCAGCCTGGTCGACCGGGCACTGGGCCGCGAGACCACGGCGTTGCAGGCCGAATGCCTCACCGGCGACCGCAACCTGATCCTCGTGCCGGCAATCGTTCAGTACCAGATCCGGGACGAGGAGGCGTTTCGCGACGTCCACAACGCCCCGGCCGACCGGCAACGGGCAATCGGCGAGGCCGACGGTTACGCCAAGCGCGAACTACCGCGGGCCCAGGGCCAGGCCCGAAAGCTCCGCTACGAGGCCGAGGCCTATTGCGACCGCGTCGTCAAAGAGGCCCGCAGCAAGGCCGACAGCTTCCGCAAGGTGGCTGCCGAGTTTGCCGACAGCCGCGAACTGACCACGCGGCGACTGATCCTCGAAGCCATGGAGGACGTGCTACCCCGGTTGAACAAGGTGATTCTCGGCGATAAGATGAGCGAGTCGTTGGACCTGGGGCTGACTAAGTTCGAGCCGGATACCTCACGGGCCAATAGCGCCCAACTGGACGTGGAACTCGTCTTCAAGGACCACAAGCAGCGTCAGACAATGCGTCTGCGGCCCGAAGGCACCGGCTGGGTGATTACGTTGATCGAAACGGCCCAACGTGTCGAGTCGCCGATCGCTTACGGCACGCCCGTCTACGAAGCGCAACCGGAACCATCGTCACCGTGACCGGCAGCGAGCCGCGGGGCTTGCCCCCGCGCCTCCGGTGCGCCGGGGCAAGCCCGGCGGC
>JABMRB010000022.1 GCA_013202865.1 Candidatus Nealsoniibacteriota bacterium
CGCCCCGGGGCCCCAGGGGGCCGGGCCCGGGGGCCCCGCTGCGCTTTGCCCCAGCCACCCTCAACAGAGCCCCAGCCACCCTCAACAGAGTTTCCCGCTACCGCTGCCCGTCACGAAACACAACCTTCGCCCCGTCGTTGGCCTCACATCGCGTGCTGCTGCCGGTGACAATCACGTCGGCCACCTTGTGGCCGACCGCCACGTTGTTGCGGATTACGTTGCCGTCGGCTACGGTCGGCTGGCCGCGATACGCGCCGGCGCGCTCTTCGATGCCGACCCATTGGGTGGGCTCCGCCTGTGTGTCGCGGATCGTGTTGCCGACAAGCGTGTACTGCCGGGCGTCTTCGAGCGCGGCGTAGATGGCTACGCCCGGGTGCTTGCCCGGCTCGGATTGCGAGTTGTCCTCGATCACGTTGTCGCGGATCACGTTGCCCGAGGCCTCGCCGCCGTTGATCGCGATGCCGGGCCCGCCGTTTTGGGCGATCCGGTTGCACTCGATTACGTTGTTGCGGTCGCCCGGGTTGCCCAGGCCGGTGATGCCGCCCTGGCGGTTGTTCAGGAACTGGTTGTCGCGGACTACGTGCCGGCGGTTGTGCCAGCAGAAGTAGAGCCCCACGTCGTTGCCCGTGACGCGATTGTTGCGGAAGCTCGAATCGGTCAGCCCGGAGCCCGGGTGCAGGCCGTTGCGCAGACAGTCTTCGACGATGCACTCGGTGACGATCGCATGGTGGCCGGCCTGGAGGCTGATCCCGTCGCTGGGCCACTGGCGCACGGCGACGCGTTGCAGGACGATCCGCCGCCCGTCGTAAATGTGGATGCCAGCCAGCGTGTAGCGGGTCTGCATCGGGCGGACCTGTTGCATGTCGTGGCCGCGGACGGTCAGGTCGGAAACGAAGCAGTCCTTCACCCCGGTGGCATGGAGCATCGGAAACAGGGCCCAGACCAGGGCGTTGACCTTGGTGTTGCCGATCTTCTCGCCGGTCTTCTCGTCTGATTTCTCGTCGGGCAACCACCCCTCGAAGTCGATCTGGGCCGGCTCCTCCAGCAGGAGTACGTTGCCGCGAACCTCCTTGACGAAGAGTTGCCCCAGTAGCGACTGGTTGGGCGGTCCACCCAGGGCCAGTTCGTCGCCCGGCCGAAACAACGCCGCGCTGCGAAGGTGGATTTCCCGGTCGCCCTTGCGGATGCTCCGCTCGAGCGCCGCGGCCACGCCAAACGTCAACAGCCCCTCGCCGGCCTTCATCTCCTTCAGGCCGTAGGGGGCCTCCAGCGCGACGGAGCCGGCCCGGCGGTCGATGCTCGTGACCACCGCCGGCCGCGGGTCACCGTACCAGGCCGGCGGATAGCGGCGGCAGGCAACGACCGCACTGCCGCACTGCAATTGCCGGGGGATCTCGTCGAGCCGGACCACGTTACCGTCCGGGCCGTCGGCCGCGACGTCCAACCGCTGTACCATGCGCGCGGGCATCAGGATCGTCTTGTCGATACCGGCGCCGATCAGCCGCACGTTGTCTCGCAGGATCAGTCCCCGCCGCAGCCGAAACGTGCCGGCCGGCAGCAGGACTTCCCCGCCGCGATGCTCGGCCGCCTTGTCGATCGCCCGCTGCAACCCGCAGTCGGGCAGCGCCGGATCGACGAACTCCGCCGCGTCGATTCGGCAATCGTCTGCCGCCGGGGCCCGCGGCGATAGGGCGACCGTACCGAGAATCAATGCAAAAACAAACCGGGCGAGGGTCACGTTTGCTAGTCTCCGCAGTAAGGGAGCTTGGGAACCAGCGAAGTTATTATTGGACGGCCCCTTACTTGGGCTCCAGCCAGACGTTGCGGTAGAGGACGTGGTTGCCGTGGCCTTGCAGGTGGATGCCGCGGGGGCCGGGGCCTTCCGGCTTGCGGCCGGGTGTGCCGCGGGGGGGCTCGAAGTCGTGGATCACCACGCCGTTGTGCTTGAGGACCACGCGGGCGTTGGCCGTCTTTTTGCCGTCCTCATATTTCGGCGCCGTGAAGTCGACGTCGTAGGTTTGCCACGTCATCGGCGGCAGGCACATGTTGACGATGGGCTTGCTGATCTGGTAGAACCCGCCGCACTCGTTGTTCTCGCCCTCCAGGCCGAACGAATCGAGCACCTGGCACTCGTAGCAGTCGTGCAGATAGAGGCCGCTGTTGGATCGGCCCTGGCCGCGGGCCTCGGGCATCCAGGAGAGCCGGAACTCGAGGTGGAGCTTGTAGCTGTTGTATTCAGGTTTCGTGGTCACGCCCGACAGCAGGAGCTTGTCCTCGGTCAAGTGGCCGTCGACGGGCTCGAACTTGTCGAGGTTCGTGCCGTCGAAGATCACGACGGCGCCGGCCGGCGGTTTGGCGCCAAGCGTGGGGCTCTTGCGATCGGTGCGCGCCAGCTTGGCCGTTCGCTTCCCGTCGGCGTCGGCGATGGAAAGGCTGCCGTCGGCGATCTTGCCGGAGAGCTTGTCGCTTTTGAGTTCTTCGGCCGTACCTTCGAGCACGATGCGCGGGTCTTCGCGTTTCCATCCGTCGCCGGGCAGGCCGCCTTGGTAGACGACCACGCGGAACTTGCCGCCGCCTTGGGCGATGACCTGGGCACCGATCTTCCCTTGGGCCATCTCAGGCAAGGCGCCCTCACCGACGTACTCGCCTTGCACGGCGAAGTCGGGATCGGCCTGGGCACCAGGCAGGTCGTAAATCTCTTTGGCATGGCAGGTGAGCGTGATGCTTACTACACAGATCACCACGGGGATCAGTAAGAGATAGAGTTTGCGCGACATGGGGGGCTCCTTCAGTTGGGTGGGAAGCGGTTGGCGGGATGTTACCTAATTATAGTGTCCAGCGGGGGCGTTTCGTCAAGTGCCGGACGCTAAAGTCATCCCCCCCGCCCTTTTTTCCGTACCCCCCGCGCGTGCGGCGGGCGGATAATACGGGGCAGTTTCGCAGCCGCCGTTGGGACCGTATAATTTGGTGAGTACGCGGGCAGGCAGCCGTTTCAACCCGGCGTGGGGCTCCAGGAAAGGAATAGTACGTGTTTAGAGGCCGCCGCTTCGCGATGAAATCCCCCTCTGTAAGATGTCTGCTGCCGCTGGCGGCGATTCTTGCCCTCTGTGCGGTCGTCTTGCTGCCCGAGGTCGCACGGGCCGGCGGCGGGCCGGAAAACGTTCTGCTGGTCGTCAATCGCAGGAGCTACAACTCGCTGACGATCGCCAACCATTACATCCAGCTACGGCAGATCCCTCCCGGCAACGTGCTGTCGCTCTCGTGGCACCCCGACAAGGTCGAAACGACGATCGAGCAGTTCCGCAAGGAGATCCTCGCGCCCGTGCTCGATGCCATCGGCAAGCGGCGGTTGACCGGGCAGATCGACTACGTCGTCTATTCCAGCGATTTCCCTTGGGCGATCCAACTGAAGTCGGATATGGACAAGTTTCGCGACGCGCTGAGCAAGGCCCGAGCGTCGAAAGAAGAGGGCGTATGGGCAAAGGATCCGCCGTGGCTGGGGCTGCTGAAAGAGGTTGCTTCGCCCAACGCACTGACCTACCTTCACCAGGCGGTGATGGCCGACGAGCCGGTCCGCCTCCAGACGAGTTCGCCGCCCGGCTACATGGAACTCAACAGCAACCTCTACACCCGGGCGTCCGGGTTTCCTGCCTCGAAGGAAGTCGAACCGACGCAAGGCTTCCGCGCCGCTATGCAATTCGGTCCCGGCGGCAGACCGATCCTGATCGGCGGACGCAGCTACCTGCTGTCGACGATGCTCGCCGTGACCACCGGGCGGGGCAACACGTTGAAGGAGGCACTCGCCTATCTGCAGCGAAGTTCCAAGGCCGACGGCACGCACCCGAGCGGCACGATCTACTACGTGCAGAACACCAATGTCCGCTCGACGACACGAGACAAGTCGTTTCCCGCGGCGGTCGAGGAGTTGAAGAAGCTAGGCGTGGCCGCACAGATCGTCCATGGCGTTGTCCCGTCGGGCAAGCGCGACGTGCAGGGCGTGACGATCGGCACCAAGGAGTTCAGTTGGCCGACCTCGCAAAGCACGATCCTGCCCGGGGCCATCTGCGAGAACTTTACCAGCTACGGCGGCATCATGCGGGCGACGGCCAGCCAGACGCCGCTTTCCGAATTCCTCCGCTATGGGGCGGCCGGGTCCTGCGGCACCGTCGTCGAACCCTTCGCCCTGGCTTACAAATTCCCCCGCGCGTCGATCCACGTTCACTACGCCCGGGGGTGTACGCTGGCTGAGGCCTTCTACCAGTCGATCGCTTGCCCGTACCAGCAGCTTATCGTGGGCGATCCGCTTTGCCGGCCTTGGGCCAACATCCCGCAGGTCTCTGTCGAAGGCGTCGAGCCCGCCGCGACGATCCAAGGAAAGATGACGTTGAAACCCTCGGCCACCATCGCCGCCGAGTCGAAGGTCGCTGGTTTCGAGTTGTTCATCGATGGCTGGCGCAGGGCCACGTGCAAGCCGGGCGAACCGCTGCAGTTCGACACCGCCGCGTTGGCCGACGGGTATCACGACTTGCGCGTCGTGGCCGTCGAGGCGGGCCCGATCGCCTCACAGGGCCGCAAAATCTTTTCCATCTCGACGGACAACCACGGCCGCAAGATCACGGCGTCGGCAACGCCATCGGGAACGGTCCGAATCACCACGCCGGTGGTCGTCACGGCCGACTCACCCGACTCGATCGCCGTGGTCGTGTTGCACAACAGCCGGGTAGTCGGCCAGATCAAGAGCGCCGCCGGCAAGGTCGAAATCAAACCGGCAATGCTCGGCTACGGCCCGGTCCGGCTGCGCGTCGTCGCCATCGGCAAAGGCGGCCCGCAGGATTACGTTACCGCCAAGCCGATCGAGCTGACGGTGACGCGGTGACTCCTGACAACACCGCGACTCGGTAGTAGTCTGTCACACGAAGGATGATGAGTTGGGTGGCTTGCGGCAAAGCGCAGCGGCGCCCCAGTTCCCACGGCCTGGGGCACCGCTGCGCTTTGCCCCAGCCACCCGTCACTTCGGCTGCGACAGACTACTAGGGCCCACCAAACGGATCGGCCGAGCCAAACGGATCGGGCTCGGTGCCCGGGGTCTTCTCGGGTGTCGACCCGGGTATCCTCCGGGGCGGCTTCTCCGGTGTCGGCTTGGCCAGCGGATCCGCGTTGGCGATCAGCCTAAGGTCCTTGAGCAACTGGGCGATGCGGTGATGCACGTCGTAGGTCTGGGTGATGACCAGCGTCTCGGTCTTGTTCACCGTGATCGGGCAGATCGCGCTGGGGCCGTCCGCCTTGTCATGACAGTTTGCCCACACGGTCGAGGTCATCAACTCGATCAGCGAGTCGTAGTCGGCCAACTCGCCGTCGGCCTCGTCCAATCGGCCGGACTCGGATCGACCGATCAGGTCGTCGACCGGGTAGACGCAGGTAATCAACCGGCACGCGGCCTCCTCCGGCGTCGTGATCAGCAGCACCTCATCGGCGATCGTGAAGGTCAAATCGATTTCCCGCAACATCAGGTTCAGCGCCGATCGCAAGGTGATGCCCTTGAGGTTCTTCGTGATCGGCGTGTCCGCGCCCACGCCGATGTCGTCCAGACTCCCGCGGTCGACCTGGATTTCGATCGCGTGGTAGTCCTTCAGATAATCGACCACGTCCTGCAACGGCGTTTCAATAAACTCCATTTGCGTGGGACTGGACAACGCCTGCTCGATCTTCAACTCCGCCTTCGAGGTCCGGACTTCGGCGCTCCATACGGGCCCGGCGAGCAATCCGACGGTCGCAAGAAAAACAACTGCCGACAACGAGATTCGGTACATGGTACCAGCCTCCTCTGCAAGAGTATCGCCAACGCGATAAACGGGTTTCCCGCCGGGGTGTTCCGAGCCCCGGCGACGACGCACACATTCTACGCTGAACCTGCCGTTTGTGCAACCCCCGGGGAGGTTCGTAGTGACCCGATTTATCGGGTTTTGATGAGGCGGAACCGCATGAATGCGGTCACTACGAACGGGCGATCGTACTACTCCCCCGGGTCGAAATTCGGGATCTTCATCAGCTCGCCACCTCGCAGAGCCGACCGGTGGGCGACGATGCCCGGGGCCGTGTAGGCCAACGCCTCGTAGACGTCGACCGCCGGGGAGCGGCCGTGCGTCAGCGCGTCGATGAACTCGTGGGTGAGAAACGTGTGCGAGCCGTGGTGGCCGCTGTTGTGCCGCAACGGCGGCGGCAGCATCTCGGTCTTCCACCACTCGGGCTGTTGGTACTGCTCGAATCGGGGCAGGTTCCGCACGAACCCGGCGTCGTCGGTCTCCGTCTGGTTGCCGCAGCGGACGACCACCGGACCGGTGCCGTTGGGATGCCGGTCGTAGAAGCTCATCCCGGTGCCGATCCATTCGGCCCGTTCGCCGCCGCGATGGGCCCCCTTCCACCAGACGTTCACGCGGAACGCCCGGCCGGCGGTGTCTTTGAACATGGCCGACTCGTTCCAGAAGGGGTTGTCGTAGGCATTGTCCTTGCAGATCGGATCGTCGTCGCCGTAGCCGTGGCAAACGACCTCGGTCAACCGCCGCCCGGTTACGCCGATCAGATGGGCCGTGCAATGCGTCGGGTAGTACATCGGAGCCATGCCGTGACGCCAGGTCCGCTTGCCGCCCTCGAAATAGAGCGCCGCGAGACCGTCGTGCTGGTACTCCGACTGGCAGTAGTACAAGTCGCCGAACTTGCCGGCCCGGAAGAACTTTCGCGCGGAGATCGTCGGCTGCTGGTAGTAGCTCGTCTCGGCCATCATGTACGTCAGTCCGTGTTTGCGGACCGTGTCGCGCAACAATTCGCACTGCTCGATCGTTGCCCAGGCGGCGGGCACGGCCGAGATCACGTGCTTGCCATGGCGCATTGCCTCAACGGTGTGTTGCACGTGCAGCGGCCCGTCGGTGAAGACGGCCACCGCGTCGATGTTCTTATCCAGCACGAGCTTTTCGAGCGACTCGTACGACTTGCTGCAACCATACGTCTTCATCAACCGGTCGCGCCGCTCGGGCCGCAGATCGCTGACGGCCTCGACCGTGCAGTCGGGATGTTCGTGCCATTGGAACGAGCACCCGAACCCACCGCCGACAACGCCGATGCGGATCTTCTTCGGCGCCGTGTTCACCGCCGCGGCCGGCCGCGCGGCCGCGGCCGTCGCCAGTGTGGCCGCGGTGCCGCAGAGGAACTCCCGCCGCGATCGGCGCGTGCTGTTTTCGGAATTCTGACGTTCGCTCATGATTCGATCTACCTTTCTTCGTGCATTCTTGTGCTTTTTGTGGCCTAATTCTCCCCGGCCGTTCCGGACCGCTTACCAACACCCTCGCCCATCAGCTTCTTCAACTCGTCGAGGTAATTCTCGTAAACCGCTCGAGGATCGGCGTCGTATCGCTTGCACAGCGCCGCCGCCATGCCGACGATCTCGCCCATGCACCCGCCGGTCCGCATCACGCGCACCGAACCGAGCGCGTCGTGCGTGACGCTGACGTCGCGGCCGGCCATGAACAGGTTCGGCACGTTGCGGCTGTAGAGACACCGGTAGGGAATCCAGTAGGGCCGCGGGTAGTCGGTGAACAGGGCCTTGGCGATGAACGCGTCGCCCTCGAAGCCCTTCTCGTAACGCTTCTCGGGCAAGTGCAGATCGATCTTCCAGCCGGTAGGCACGCAGCCGTCCGGGTATTTCTTACTGCCTAACAGGTCCTCTTTCGATAGGATCACGTCGCCGAGCAACCGTCGCGACTCCCGCTTGCCGGAGACATGAGCGGCCCAGTTGAGACGGTGATTAGGATACTTCTTGTCGATGTTCTTTAGTGCGTCCCATGCCCCGTACATCGCGCGGAAGTTCCAGTCGCGGATGGTTTCGCTGTACCGGAACGGGTCGTGATCGAAACCGCTCTCCCAGTACCAGCCGCCCAACGCCAGCAACCCGCGACCATCGGTGCGACCGGGGAACGGCTTGTCGGCAAGGTTCAGTGCCCACTCGCAACGTGGAAACGCCACGGGCTGGTCAGTCTCGGCGACGTTCCACAGGTTGCACCGGCCCATGTGGCCCTTGGGCGTCAGCTCGAAGTCGGCGCCGGCCAAGGCCCCGACGCATCCGTCGCCCGTGCAATCGGCGAACCATCGCCCGGCGAATCGCACGCGCCGGCCCGTACGGGTTTGCTGCGCGACGACCGCCGTGATCCGCCCGTCGCGGGTGTAGGCCCGGTTGACGCGATGCATCAGAAACAGCGAGACGTTCTTCTCGGCGCGGACGACGGCCAGCTTCTTGTCGTCCTCATAGAGTTCGGCCGTATTGGTGGGGCCATAATGGGCGGCCTTCTGCTGCTCCAACTCGGCCACGACGTCGCCGACGCGTGGGTACGGCGGCAGGTTCCGCTTGCCTTGCAGCCAGACGCGGACCTCGGAGCTGTTGTTGCCGCCGAGCACGGGCCGATCCTGCACCAGCGCCACGTCCAGACCGAGCCGTGCCGCTGAGATCGCCGCGCACGTGCCCGCGATCCCGCCGCCGACCACTACCAGGTCAAACTGCCCGGCCTGCTGCGGTTGTTCGGACAGCTTCAGCAGTTTGCGTCGCCAGGTTGCCATGTCGGGATCTTTGTTAGGCGGAATGAAGTCAGAGTCGGCCGCGAACAAAATCGCATCGCACCGGCCCTCGAAGCCGGTCAGGTCGTGCAGGGCCACGGCGATCTTCTGCGTGTCGATCACGATCTGCCCGCCGTCGTGCCAATGCCACGCAGCGCCTTCGGTGCCGAACTCTGTTTTCAACGGCTTGCCGTCGACGAGCACCTGAAACCGTCCCGGCGTCCCCGGGGCATTCCACGGCGCGACCCAATCCCGCGTACGCACCCAGACGCGATACGTCCCGGTCGCGGGGAGTGGCACCATCGTCGTGGCATCTTCCACCGGACGCCCGAGTCCATGGGCCAACAGAAACGGCGAGCCCATCTGGTCCATAAACTGCGAGTCGTCCACCCACCCGCCATAGTCATCGAACGCCTCCGCCTCAACCAACACAGTCGCCGCCGGCACTCGCCCAGCAAGGCCCAGAAGAACGAACGTCGCCATCACAATCTTCATAGCAACCTCCACCACAATTCAGCCCCGGGTGAGTATTTAGCCCCGGGTGAATACACCCGGGGGGGCATTTCAACACTCCAAATCACCCAAGCCATCCCCAACTCACCCATTGTACGGCAGCGAACGCCCCCGAGAACCCCCGCCGATCTGCTTGACACGGCGAAAGACGTGGATTAGGCTGATAGTATTCCAGCCGGGGATAAATGTCCGACGCGGATCGGGCGCCCGGCAGCAACAGGGAATCTATCGAGGCAGCTTCGCGGCCCAAACGTAGACGCCACCCGAGAGGGGAGGCGTTTTGTCTTTTCTTGGGCACGCCCTGATTTCGCACTTCATCCAACGTGTACACACCGCAGGGCAGCCGGCGCGTGTGTGCCGTTCGGTGTGCGGTGGATCAGAACGGGCACAAAACCTGTAAACCGAGTACCAACAAGAAACGTGGGGGAAAGCATGCGAGTTCTTCTTTGTATCGGCATGGCACTGATCGTGTGGTCCGTTCAAGTCGCCGCCGAGGCCGGAGTCACCTATCGCACGGTGGCAATGACGGGCGATCCAGTGCCCGGAGTTGAAGGGGCGACGTTCCGCGACTTTTCGCACCCGCCGGTGATCAGCGATGCGGGCGTGGCGTTCAACGGGCGAACGAGCGGCCCGTCGACCACAGGCGTCTGGGCCGATCTCGGGCAAGGGCTGGACCTTGCCATGATACATGGCGAGACTGGCCCGGGGCTGCCCGGCACGATAAGCAGTCGGACCGAGGACGTGATCATCAACGATGCCGGGCAGATTGCCGCACGGCCGTTGATCACCGGTTACGGCTTCGGTGTGGTCGTGCGGAATCCTGACGGCACCTTCACCGTCCCTGCGCTCAGTAATACGCCTGCGCCGGGTGTAGAACCTTCCGAATTCCACATCCCGGGCTTTCCCGATCTTGCGGACAATGGGCAAGTCGCCTTCGAGGCAAGCTGCACCGGACCGTACATTGGCGGCGTTTGGGCGACCGGCTACGCCAACGGCGACGCGTTGCAAATGATCGCCTATGAAGGCATGGGCGCGCCCGGCACCGGTGCGCAATTCAAATATTTCCTTCACGGTCCTTTCGTCGGCGGAGGCACCACGGTCTTCCAAGCCGTGTTGAGCGACAGCCGCCACAGCATTTGGCAGTACGATGCTGTCGGCGGCCTGCAGCCGATTGTCGTCGAGGGAGATGCGGCTCCCAACGGCGAAACCTATGGCAGTTTCGACAATCCGCGCGTCAACGAACGCGGACACGTGGCTCTGCGATCCGGCTGGAACGGCATCATCAAGACGACGGATGCGGGGACCGAGGTCGTCGCATGGAGTAACGATGTCGCCCCAGGCACCGACGGCGGCGAGTTCTCCAGGTCCCACAAGCCGGTCTTGAACAACCACGACCAAGTCGCCTTCTCGGCGTATCTCTCCGCCTACACCGCGCCGACGCCATATAAGCTGTATGGCATCTGGTCGGAAGGGCTGATCGACGAACTGCACCTGGTCGCCCGACAGGGGTCGCCCGCGCCGGGCACCAACGATGCCTTCGGCGATAAGATGGACAACACGGCCATCAGCGACGCCGGCTATACCGCCTTCATGGCGAACCTGGAAAACGCGAGGTACACTTACGGACTCTGGGCCGAAACAGCACCAGGCGTGCTGGAATTGATCGCGCTGGAAGGCGCCGAGTTCGAGGTAGCGCCCGGCGACGTGCGGATCATCAGCGACGTCCAGTTCGCCGCAACCTACGGCAGCATCGTCGACGCCTACGCCCACGAGCACGCCTTCAACGGGCGAGGTGAGATGGTGTTTTCGCTGAAGTTCACCGACAACACGACGGGCGTGTTCACCGCAACCGTCCCGGAGCCCGGGACGTTGATGATGCTCGTCGGCGGGGGGCTTGTCCTGCTGAGCTGCTGGTGCCGCCGGTGGCGCCGACGCAACTCACATTAGCCCGTATCATGCTCACCAAACATCCGATGCAAGGGAACCTATCCTTCTCATCCGCGACCATAAGGTGATGCTCGATTCCGATCTGGCGGAAATGTACGGCGTGACGACCGGCCGACTCAACGAGCAGGTTCGGCGCAATCAGAACCGTTTTCCCGGAGATTTCGCTTTTCGGTTGACCGATCGGGAGTTCGAGGCTTTGATATCGCAAATTGCGATATCAAAGCCGGGCCGTGGTGGACGTCGAACACCCCCATGGGCGTTCACCGAGCACGGAATCCTCATGCTATCCAGCGTGCTCCGCGATGAAGCGGACGTCGCCCCATCAGCCGCACAGCACATCCGCGGCCGGGCAGCACCTTTCCCCTCTTGACAAACCACACCCGTCTTCCAGTAGAATCAAGGCCTTCATCAAGATGCACCGGCCGGTGCTAAACGACACCCCATGTAGCAATCAGACATGATCGAAACACCAACCGGCATCGACGGACTGGGCGTCGACTTTGCTCCGCAGCCGCTGATTACGGTGCTCGGGGTGAAGTATCTGCACTTGCGGATGGAGGACGGCTCCGACCTCTACGTCACCGAGCACGGGATGCCGTTTACCAAGTGCCTGTTGCCCGACAACCACCTTGGCGACCCGGCGTGGCGGGAGAATCACTGCGTACGGCTGCCGGGGACCAGCGACGTCTATCGTATGACCACCAAGGAGGTGGGCGGCCGGTCGAAAGAAATCGTCGTCAAGTGGAACCGGATGGGGCAGGACATCCCGGGCGAGACCGCCACGGGCGATCTGGCCGGGGCGGAATTCAACAGCCCCTTCATGGAGTTCAGCCTCGTGCTGGAAATGAGAAGGGCGCGGTACGACTCTCCGGGAATGTTCTACACGCACAAGCCGCTGGCGATCTACGTACCCCGCAAGTTCGTCGAAGGGGAACGGCTCGGCCGGCGACGCTACAAAATGGAGGCGATCCAGCGAAGCCACGACGAGATCGACCTGGACTGGAACCGAAAGTACGCCGTCATCTACGGATGGCTCAAGGGCATCGACGCGGCCGACGCCTGCCGGCAAGGCCGGATCGATGCGGACGCCATGGTCGCGCTGCTGCGGCAGTCAAACGAAGACATGCAGTCGCAAGGGTATTGCGTTGCTGACAGCAAGCCGCAGCACGTCATCGTCCGGCCCGACTCGAACGACCGGCTGGTCCGCGACAGGGCGGGGGCCGTGCTCTACGGGCTGGTCGATTTCGAGTTGCTCCAGCGGACCCCCGCCAGGGATGAGGCGATGCGGGCGGTCAAACGCCACGACTACCTGATCCGCCAGGCCCACCGATTCGAATCCCGCGAGGAGTTCCCGCCGGGACTCGCGCCGGTGACGATCATGGGGGTCGACTACGTCTACGGGCAGGTCGAGAGCACCGGCGGGGCCCTCTGGGTGGTCGGCCACGATCCCGTGCTGTTCGACTACTTCCTGCCGGAGAAGTGGCGGCTGACGCCGCGGACGAAGCTCGCCGCGTCCGAACAGGTGTACAAGACCGTGACCAAGGACAACGTCCATCTCGTTTGGCGCATCTCACGCGTGGGGGAACGCCCGGACGCCGATCCGTTCGTCCGCAACCAGCGGCGCATGCTCACCTACGGCTACAACAGCCCCTTCGAGGAATTCTCGATCGCGATGGGACTGTCGCGCAAGGGGATCGAAACAAAGTACCCCCGGGCGATCTACATGACGGGCCACCGGTCGACCGCCTCGTCTTCGCTTTCCGACCGTAGCCGGTACGAAAGCCACGCCGATCTGCACACGCCCGGGGGGCATCTGATCCTCAGCGAGCAACACGAGTACATGACGATCTGGGGCTACTGGAACGGCCCGGACGACGTGCTGGCCGTCAAGGACGAGGTCGTCTACCAGGGCATCGACGCGCTCTCGGCCTATCGCGAAGGCCTTCTGACGCAGAAGGTGTATCTCCGCGTGATGAAAACCGCCAAGAAGCGCTTGGCCACGGCCGGCATCGAAGACCTCAGCCTCAGCGGCAGCCACCTACTGTTGTCGATCGACCAATCCCAGCGGCTCGCCACCGACCAAGACGGGTTGCCGCTGGTGCGGATTCGTAATTTTGAGTTGCTGAAGGTCGTGTCTCCCGCCCTCAAGGCGCCGACCTCAATGCCCGACGACACACGGGGTGATCCGAATCGATGAGGATTGGAGTGATCGCGAGGGGAGCTAAGCGCTTATTCTAACGGCTATACTGAGGAGCAAAGGAGTGTTCCATGAGCAAGAGAGCGAGCCGCAGTAAGGGCCGTACGGGGCGTCGTGTTTACAGTGACGAGCTTAAAGCAGAAGCCGTTCA
>JABMRB010001280.1 GCA_013202865.1 Candidatus Nealsoniibacteriota bacterium
AACACCACATTAGTTTGGGTGGCATTAACTTGACTTACGTCAACCGGCGAGCAACGAGCCTCGACGTAACATGTTGAAATAACACGAGTTAAGAAAATCCTCCGGCACCGGCCGTCGACGTAAGTAATTTAACGCAATTCCTGCCAAACACGGTTTTCGTCAATGTGCATAACTCGTTGTCCTGTATGGTGTTACGGCGAAATCGTGACCTAATGTTGATTTTGGCAGAAGCACCCGATCGATGATTCTGAGCTGATTCTAATCGACGTAACTCCTTATTTCAAGGCGACTTAATGGTCGCCGCGACCGGGCTGCGGGCCCACTCTCAAAACGCAAAGGCGGTGCAAAATTAGGTTTGTTGCGAATTCGCGTACCCCTATCCCCCTAACCCCCGCAAGAGCACGGGTTCCTTGGGGATATGTCAGGTACGCGAATGCCCGAAGAAACGCGTCTGGAATTCCCGGCACCGACGTGCTAACTTGGGTGGCTCGTTGTTGGAAAACGACTTGCAGTTGCCACGGATGACGTCAATACCGACCATGACCCTACAACTCCCCCAACTCCGCCTCGGCTCGCTCGAACTCGATTTCCCGGTGGTTCAGGCTGCGCTGGCTGGCTATAGCGATTGGCCGATGCGGGTGATTGCTCGGCGGTTGGGGGCGCCCTATACGATGGCCGAGGTGCTGCTGGATCGGTTTGTGCTCAGTGTGAGTAGGGGCCGCAAGGTCGGGCGGTATATTCGGGTGACCGACGAGGAGCGGCCGTGCGGGGCTCAGTTGATGGGGTCGGCGTCGGATGAGTGTGCCGCCGCGGCCGTCAAGCTGGTGGAGGCCGGGTTCGACGTGATCGACGTCAACTTCGGCTGCCCGGTGAAAAAGGTCATCGGGAAGGGTCGCGGCGGGTACCTGTTGGGCGAACCGAAAACCGCCATCGAGATCGTCGCCCGGGTGCGCGACGCCGTGCCGCCGGAGGTGCCGGTGACCGTCAAGATGCGCCGCGGCGTGGACGACAGCCGGCAGAGTCGCGACAATTTCTACACGATCTTCGACGGCGTGTTTCAGCACGGGGCGGCCGCCGTGATCGTACACGGCCGAACGGTTCGGCAACGGTACGACGGCAAGAGTTCCTGGCAGTTCGTCCGCGAGGTGAAGAGGCACGCGGGCGACCGAACGGTGCTCGGCAGCGGCGACCTGTTCACCGCCAGAAAATGCCTCGAAATGATCGCTCAGACGGGAGTCGACGGTGTGACGGCCGCCCGCGGGGCGATCGGCAACCCGTGGATCTTCCAACAGGCCCGAGCCCTGGCCGCCGGTCTCGCGCCGATAGTGCCGACGCTCGAACAACAGCGGGACGTGCTGGTCGAGCATTTCCGCCTGGCCGAGGCCACGCACGGCCCGACGCGTGCCTGCCGGCGGATGCGCAAGTTCGGCATCGAGTATTCCCGACTGCATCCGCAGCCGGACGCCGTTCGCGCCGCCTTTCTGACGATCGCCAATCCGGTCCAATGGCGCAAGACGTTAGAACAATGGTACACCGAGCCGTAGCAACAGAATGATAACGGCCCCCGGACCGACCGCCGGAACGTCGCCTGATGGGGGAGAGGTCGGGCAACGTCGGCGGTGGCGGTCGGGGGCATCCGGGCTGCGGTTGGGTAGGATTCTGAGCGGGCCGGATGAACGTTGTGGTGGGATGGACGTATTGGTAGGTCGTTAGGCGGCTGTCAGACAACAACCTTGCGGGATGGGTTTCCAACCCGCATCAGCATTCAGTATGCATGATCGAGAACGCGATGCAACACGCGCCGCGGCAGTTCTTTCAGAAATATGTTTTGGCCCCCCCGGGGAGCCGGTGGGCCGCATGCCTACGCCCGGCCCAGCTCTTCGGTCAACGCTTCCCAGAGCGCGTCGAGCGATTGCGGGATGACGTTGATGCCCGCCAGCGAGGGCATGAAGTTGGTATCACCCTTCCAGCGGGGGACCACGTGCCAGTGAAGATGTCCCGGCACACCGGCCCCGGCCGCCGACCCCAGGTTCAAACCGACGTTGAAACCCTGGGCCTGAAGCCGCTTCTCCAGGGCCTTGATCATTCGGGCGATTTTCTCCGTCAGTTCGAGTTGCACGGCGGCGTCGAGTTGGTCCAGCCGGGCAACGTGCTGCCGGGGGGAGACCAAAAGGTGACCGTTGTTGTATGGATAAAGATTCAGGACCGTAATCGAATGCTCGCCCCGATCGACCACCAGCCGATCGCGGTCGGCCGAGTCGGCCACCGCCTGACAGAGAAAGCAATCGTGATCGGCCCCGGGCAGCCAGTTCAGTTTGGCGTCGGGCTTGAGGGGGCCTTTCTTGTCACCCTGGACGTAACCCAGCCGCCATGGGGCCCAAATCAGGTCGTCTTGCACGCGTCTGTCTCGGTAGGAATGGTTGATTCAACTTGGGGTAAGTCTATATGACGTGGCGAGTTAGGGCAAGTTATTTTTCGTCCGCCCCTTACGCACAACGGGGGTATCGCCAGCACTCCTAGGTGCCTTCAAGTTGGAGGGCCAAGCCGGACGAAACTGGTTATAGGGATTGGGCGCCTTTTTCGGGCCACTCGCGGTGGCGGCTTTCGGCCGTTAGACTGAGTGTTGGTATGTTTTCGCCTGGCGCGCTATTCCCACCGCCGTTTGACCCCGTTCCACCAATCCGCTGCCCCAGCCGATGGATTTTCGCGTCGATCTTAACGTCTTTCGTGGCCCGTTGGATCTGCTTCTCTACCTGGTTCGCAAGCACGAGGTGGAGATTGTCGACATTGCGATCACCACGATCACCGACCAATACCTCGAGTACCTGACGGTGCTGGAGCGTTTGGACGTCGGCGCGGTGGGTGATTTCCTGGCAGTGGCGAGCACGCTGATCGAGATCAAATCGCAGCAGGTTCTTCCGCGGGCCGACGAGATTCAGGACGACGTGGAAGACCCCCGCAAGGAGTTGGTCCGCCGGCTGCTGGAGTACAAGAAATATCGCGACGCGGCCACGGTGCTCGAGGAACGCAGCCACGATTGGCAGCAGCACTACCCACGGCTGGCCGACGACCTGCCGCCACGCCGGCGCGATCCGGCCGAGGAGCCGATCCAGGAGGTCGAAGTCTGGGACCTGGTCAGCGCGTTCGGCCGGCTGATGCGTGATACGGAGGCGGCCCGGCCGTCGAGCATCGTCTACGACGACACACCGATTCGCGTCTACATGGAACGGATTCACGCCCGGCTGCTCAAGCAAGGTCGGCTGGCCTTCGGCGATCTGTTCGAGCAGGGCATGCACAAATCGACGCTGATTGGCATCTTCCTGGCCTGTCTGGAACTGGTCCGCCACAGTCATGTCCGCCTGGAGCAGAACGATCTGTTCGGCGAATTCTGGCTGCTACCCAATCTCGAATGTGCCGAACCTCTGGACCTGTCGAATGTCGATAGTTATGATCGGAAAGGGTAGTGGGTAGTGGGCAGCGGGCGGTGGGCAGTGAATAGCGTGAAACGCCCCCCGACTGCGTTCGGGGGGGTCTGCATAGCAAGTGGATAGCGGCGGTATGGTTCATAATCTTCCGGTCAAGACGCTCGTACATAAGGATTTCTGCATCGAGGGGTACTCTCGGGCCGCGGTGCAGACCTATTGGCGGATTCCCGAGTTGAAACTGGGGTTCGACCTGGGGGCACAGCCGTGGTCGTTCATGGGGACGCCGACCTGGTTCGTTTCGCATGCACACATGGACCATCTGGCCGCATTGCCGGTCTACGTCGCTCGGCGGCGGATGATGAAGATGGATCCGCCGGTCATCTACATGCCCGAACACGTCATCGAACCCATGTTGCGAATCCTCCGCCTGTTCAGCCGGCTGGATCGGGGGCGGCTGCCGTGCGAGTTGCGGCCGGCCGCACCGGGCGACGAAATCGAGTTGTCGCGCGAGCACGTGGTCACCGTCTCGGCCACCACCCATACGGTCCCTTCGTTGGGCTACGTGCTTTGGGAGCGACGCAAGAAGCTCAAACCGGAGTTTCTGGACTTGCCGGGCGAGAAGATCCGCGATCTGCGGCTGGCCGGCACGGAGATTACCGACGAACTCCGTTTTCCACGACTGGCCTACCTGGGCGACAGCGCGCCGGCCGGGTTGGACGCCTGCGAAGCGATGTTCGAGGCCGAAGTGCTGATCACCGAGTTGACGTTCGTAGCCAAGGGGCATCGCAAGGACAAGATCCACAAGTTCGGCCACATGCACCTGGACGACCTGCTGGAACGTCGCGACCGGTTCCACAACGAACTGATCATTGCCGGCCACTTCAGCACCCGCTACCATCCCCGCCAGATCCGCCAGTGCGTCGAGCAGCGTCTGCCCGACATGCTCGACGGCCGGCTGCATTTGTGGATTTGACGTTTGTAGTGACCCGATTCATCGGGTCCAGACTGCTTCGACTGCTTGGGTTCCGTTCGTAGTACCGCCTTCAGGTGGAAAACGCGCTGCCAGGGCACGCCGAGATGCCCCATATTCCGGCTAAAGCCGGTACTACAAACGGCCCATGAATCGTGCGAACCAGGAACCTCGCCATGCGCAAACCGATCGGCCGACTCACCCGACGTGACCTTCTCAAAACCGCCGCCGCCGCGATCCCCGCGTTGCCGCATCTTCCTCTGCATGCGGCCGACGAGAGTGAACCGGCGAAACTCCCACCCGTCCACGCCATCACGCGGGGCCCTAAGTTTCACTGGTTCGGCTACTACGACAAGCTCCAGTTCGATCCGTCGTGCCGATACGTGCTGGGCATGGAAGTCGATTTCGAGCACCGCTCGCCGCGGCCGGACGACGTCATCCGCATCGGCATGGTCGACTTGCGGGACAACGACCGGTGGATCGAACTGGGCCAGAGCCGGGCGTGGTGCTGGCAGCAGGGGTGCATGTTGCAGTGGCGGCCCGGGTCGAAGACCGAGGTGCTCTGGAACGACCGGCAAGGCGACCGGTTCGTCTGCCACGTGCTCGACGTGAAGACCCGGCAGCGGCGGACGATCCCGCATCCGATCTACACAGTCAGCCCCGACGGGCGGTGGGCCGTGGCGCCCGACTTCCGTCGCGTGCAGGACATGCGGCCGGGCTACGGTTACGCCGGGCTGGCGGACCCGCATCGCGACGTGGCGGCCCCGGAGGATTCGGGCGTGTTTCGCATCGATCTGGATTCGGGCCGACGGGAGATGATCGTTTCGCTGGCCGAGGTGGCCGCGCTACCCTATCCACGCGGCGATCTGTCCAAGGCGAAGCACTACTTCAACCATCTGTTGATCAACCCGGACGGCACGCGACTGGAGTTCCTGCACCGCTGGGGTTTCCCAAACTGGCGAGGCGCCACCCGGATGTTGACCGCCGCGAAGGACGGATCCGACATTCGAGTGGTCGACCATTCGGGCCGCACCTCGCACTTCATCTGGCGCGACCCGAGCCACATTCTCGCCTGGTCGTGGCACGAGTCGCACCGCGATGCCTTCTATCTGTTCGAGGACAAGACGGGCGGCAAGGTTGAGGTGGTCGGCCGAGACGTCATGCCGCACAACGGCCATTGTTCTTATCTTCCGGGCAACGAGTGGATACTCAACGACACCTATCCACAAGGGCCCGGGCGGCTTCAGCGCCCGTATCTCTACCACGTGGCTACCGCTGCCGACGGCACCGGGCAACGCGTGCCGCTGGGCCATTTCCACTTGCCGCCGAGTTACACCGGCGAGTCGCGCTGCGATCTGCACCCGCGGTTCAGCCCCGACGGCCGCAGTGTGGTGATCGATTCGGCCCATGGCGGTAACGGACGACAGATGCATCTGATCGACGTCGGCGGGATCGTCGGGTAGTTCGTAGTGACCGCATTCATGCGGTCTGACGGAATTAGGGCCACCCAAAGGCAGCCCTTCATTTTCACCCGGCCGCTAAGCCCCGGTACTTTTGCGGAGGATAGGGGGATAGGGGTACGCGAATTCGCAATAAACCTAATTTTGCACCGCGTTTGCGTTTTGAGAGCGGGCCCGCAGCCCGATCGCGGCGACCATTAAGTCGGCTTGAAATAAGGAGTTACGTCGATTAGAATCAGCTCAGAATCATCGATCGGGT
>JABMRB010001281.1 GCA_013202865.1 Candidatus Nealsoniibacteriota bacterium
ATCGGCTGGATTGCCTTCCGGGGGCGTGGGATCGGTCGTCGTGTCGCCGGGGTCGGTCGCGGGCGTTTCTTCGGGCGGGGCTTCGTACTCGGGCACGGGAATCGCGTCCGGGTTGAACTGGGCCTCGACGAACAAGTAGCGGTTGTACTGCTGGTCGCCGTCCGTTGCGGCCGTGTCTGTGTCATCTTTCTTGGCGTCGTCCTTGGCGCCCACGCTGGCAGCCTCGCCGAACCGCAGCACGTACTGGACGCCGTCCTTCATGCCGACGTGGAGTTCACCCTTATTCGAGACCAGTTCCACGTACATCCTGCCGCCTTCCTCGATGACGTCAAGATAGAATCCGTGGTTCTGAAGCGACGTCTGGGCCGTCCGATCGAGTCCTCCTCCGGAGGCCGGGTCCTTGAGGTATTCGCTCAGCCCGGTTGGCTTGCGTTTCACGTCGACGATCTCGAGGCTCCCGAGAGCGCTCTTCAGGTCGTCGAGTTTGGTGGTATCAAGCTCTTCGTCCTCGGCCAAGGTCACCGGGAGGAGTTCTTTCTTCTCGTCGTCGAAGAGGAGGTCTTCGACGAACTTCCATTTCACATCTGCGGCGGAGTCGTCGTAGTCGAGGACCGTCTGGCCGTTCACGGTCTTCAGGGTCGACATTCCCATCACCGGCGAGGCGGAATAGTCTCGGATTTCGACTTGCCAAACGTCCAACGTCTTGAACTCCAGGATGCCCTTCTTGATCCAATCCCCGAACTCCGTCGAAAGCTGGCCGGTGTCGACCTTGACGACGAAGACCCGGTCTTCGCCCTTGCGGCAGACGTAGTACTGGCCGGCCCGGTCGGATAGCTCCTTGCCGATGGTCAGCGAGACGAGATCCTTGTCGTTTTCGTCTTTCAAGGTAACCTGCGTCCCCGCGCCCTTATCGGCCGGGTCGCCCAAGCCGTAAAGGTCCTTGATCTTGCGGGCGCTGCCCTTGTCGTCTGCCTTGCTGCCGTCGGCGTCTTCGATCACGTCGTCGATCTTCAGTCCATGGACGGCGGCGACGGCCTTGCCAAGTTGGCCCTCGGCGTTGGCCGGGTAGCCTCCATGCGAGGGGATCGCCCAACCGGTCTGGCCGCGGGCGACCGAAAACTCCTTCTTCTGCCCGGCCTTCTCGTCGAAGGTGACGATTTCCAGGCGGGTGGCCATGGCGAGGTCGTCGAAGTCGGGAAAGAGTTCGGTGCCGCGTACATCTTCCGCACCGACTTCGGTGGTGGAATAGGGTCCGGCAAACACGGCGATCAGCGCGACCAGCACGGCTGCGCCCAGAAACACCGCGGTTTTCGTCATTTCGTTCATCTCTCGGTCTCCCAAGCTCTTTCGGAAAAGTGCTTAAATATAGCCGCCTAGCGAAGCCGGTCGCGGGAAACGCCCTCCTGCTCCCGTACGCGGCGCACGATCAATACGATCAGCGCCAGCAACAGCGGCAGGATCGGGGGCAACAAAATCGCGCACAACTTGTTGCCGCTTTGCACCCGCAGTATCTCCGCCTTCAGGTCGGTTTCGATTCGTTCGATTTCGTCGTCACGTTTGTTCTCGAAATCCTTGGTCTTGTCGTCCAATCGCTGCTGGCCTTCTTCTACGGCAAGGCTCAGTTCTTGCTGTTTCTCCATCACCTTGGCAAGGGCTCTCTTGACCTCTTCCGGGTCGTCGGTCTCCCTGACTCTCTGCTGCAACGCTTCGATCGAATCCGAGAATTCCTTCTTCGTCTTGTCCAGTTTCGCCTGTTCTTTGGCGATTTCTTTCTTGCACTTCTCCTCGTATTCTTCGCGATTCTCGGCGTTCTTCTTACGGGCACCTTCGGTGGCTGTCCTGATCCGCGTCAGCGTGCGGTGCATCGGGCGGCGGCTGCGGATATCGAGGAACCGCTCCTCACCGGCCAGCGCGTCGATCACGTTGAGCACAAACGTGACGTTGTCGAACTCGAAATCCAGTCCAATCTCACGGTCCGGGCCCTGCTGGCGAATCGAGAACAACTGTGGCGAGAGCATATCGACGTCAGCGACCAACACCACGTTGATATCCGAAGCGTCCTTCTCAGGCTGCAACGGGTCGTGCGGGTTTGCGCCGTGCGGGTTCTCGGCCTTGGGCCGGCCCGTGACGTGCGCCGCCAGGACGTACTCTTTGCTCGTGCGGATCCTGGACGGACCATCGTTGCGAGGCTGGTAGGGTGATCGCATCAGCGTGCTCAAGAGGGTGTAGCCACTTTCGTCGCTCGTTCGCACCAGAGCGTCCACCTTCATTCCGGCGGCATCGAGCGAGCCGATCCAACCGGGGAAGGGAAACAGCACTTGCTGCAGTGGCTTCGAGATCTCGTCGCCCCGGTTGAACGGCTGCGACGAGCCGCTGCCCTTGTCGACGAAGACGAACTCCCGTTGCGCGTTGAGCCATTCGTGTCGCGGATAGGGGTTGTAGTTCTGCCAGACGATTCGGTCGGCCTGACTCCCGCCGCCCATCCCCATGCCCATGGGCATGCCGCTGGGGTCGGGTACACCGTCGTCGCCGCTGAAGTTAACTCCCAGCATTCGCCAGAGTGCCTTGATGTCACCCTTGGGCGGCGGCGGCTGCCGCTGCATCATCATCATCATTTGCTGCGGCGGCTGGCGGGGCACGCTCGTCGCCGGCACCCGGACCATCGCGGGAAAGGGGTCCTCGAAAATGGCCGTCGGCTGGCCGGCCCGAATCGCGTCGAGGAAGTTCTGCATCTCCGCGGGGCCCATCGCCGACGGCTGCACCGCGAGGAGCACGTCGAACGTTCCGTCGTCCTCGGCGTCATTGTCTTTCTCGCTGGTGCTCTTGTCTGTGCCCTCTTTTGGGCTCTTCTCGCCCGGGACCTTGACCGGTATCGGCTGCGATGGATTGACGCGGACGACATCGTACTGCTTCTTCAGTTCGTCGATGATCGGCCAGTCGGCGCCGGCCCCGCCGGTCTGCATGTTGAAGGTGCCGAACAGTGGGGCATCGGTTTGCAGCACGCCGATCTTCATGCGTTTCTGCCGGGTAACCGCCCAAAGCGAGCGGACCAACTCGTATTCGGGGGAGAGCCCCCGGTCGATAAACGGCAGGGTTTCGTTCTCAATGCCGCATTTCATCGCTACGCCCATGAAGATGTGTTTCCCGCCGACCGCATCCCGCTCCGAAGCGGACACGGCACGGGGCGTGATCTCGTAGGAATCCTTCGCCGTCGACGCGTTCTTAGTGAACCGCTCGGTTTCGTTGATTCGCACCCGGACCAGATCGCCGCCGAGAACGTCCAGCTCACGCAATACGGTCAATAGGTTCAATCGCGACTCGACGTACTTGTCGGGCACGTCGACGCTGATGAAGGCCTCGACCTGCACGGGCTGCTTGATCTTGCCTTCTTTGTAGTCCTTGCGGAGTTGCCCCAGCAGTTTCGTCGTATGGGGCGAGAGCGTGTTGAGTTTCTCGTGGGTAACGTCGCCGCGCATGTCGTGGTAGTGAAACAACACGGTCAGACTCACGCCGACGACGATCAGGGCCACCGTCCGCAGGCCGTAGTGCGAGGCCATTGCGATCCAGTTGGCGCCGCGAACCCAGTGCCGCCGGGCGATCAGGACCATGCTCAGGTAGAGCATCGACACCAGGATGGTCAGGAAGTAAGCGACGCTCGCTAGCGTGATAAGTCCGCGGCCGAAGTCGGCGAATTGTGCCCCGATGCTGCCTTTGACGATGGCCCGGGCTACATCCGCCGGGAAGATCAGATCACTTCGGGCGAGGAACACGAGCGGTACGTTGAGAAGCACGCCGAGGACAAACGCCACCGTGAGGTTGCCGGTTAGGAAGGACGCCACCATGCCGATAGCCAGCATCGCCAGCCCGACCAGCCAGTAGCCGACGTAAGTGCCGAGAAACAGCCCGAGGTCGGGATTTCCGAGGTACTGCAACACCAGGAAATTGGTCAGCAGCGAGAACAGCAGCGAGACGGTGTAGATCGTCACGGCCGCCAGGTACTTGCCCAGCACAATGTCGAAATCTCCGGCCGGGACGGTCAACAGCAACTCGTCCGTACCTTGCCGACGTTCCTCAGCCCAGATACCCATGGTAATCGCCGGGATGAACACCAACATGATGAACGGGAACCAGTAGTTGAGTTGGTCCAGGTTGGCCAGATTGGCGTTGAAGAACTCGTTGGGCCAAAAGGCGGCGACCGAACTCAGCGCCACGAACAGGCAGATAAACACGTAGCCCGTCGGGTTGGAAAAATAGGCGATGAAGTTTCGCATATAGACGGCACGTAACACGCTCGTATTCATGGCTGCTACCGAACTTGTGTTTTGGGTTTTGGGTAATCGAAGTTGGTGTCGAGGGGGCCGGCCACCGCAGGCCGCGGCGGATCGGCCAGGGAAACAGGGCTACACTAGGCGCTTCTTTTTTTCTTCTTCGACGGGGCCATTTTCGTCTTGCCGCTGAGATCGTGGAAAAGCTGATCCAGCGGCTTGCCGTCGCTGGTCAACTCGCCGAACGAACCGTCGAAGACGAGCCGGCCTTCGTTGATGAACAGCACGCGGGACGCCATCGCCTCGACTTCCTGCAAGATATGGGTCGACAGCAGGATCGTCTTGTTCTTGCCCAGCTTGCGGATCGTCTCGCGGACCTCGTGAATCTGGTTGGGGTCCAGCCCAGCGGTTGGCTCGTCGAGGATCAAGACGTCGGGCTCGTGCAGCAGGACCTGGGCCATCCCGACTCGCTGGCAATAGCCGCGCGATAGCTTGCTGATCGGCTTGCCGATCACGCTACCCAGGGCACACAGTTCGACCACTTCGGCGATCCGTCGGCGAGTACGCTCCGAGGAGAGTCCGCGCGCTTTGGCGAAGAACTGCAGCAGGCCTCGTGGGCTCATGTCGGGGTAGAGAGGGCCGTTTTCGGGCAAATAGCCGAGACGCGTGGAGCCGGCCAACCGGTCGTCGGTCATATTGTGACCGGCGACCCGGGCCACTCCAGCCGAGGGGGCCAGATAGCCGGTTAGCAGCTTCATCGTGGTGCTCTTGCCGGCCCCGTTGGGGCCCAAGAACGCCACCACTTCGCCTTGGCGGATCTGAAACGAAACGTCCTGGATGGCCGCAAAACCGCCATAATACTTCGAGAGCCCTTCGGCCTCGATCATGGCAGGACCTTGCTGATCGCTCATCGTGAGTCGCTCCGGGGGTGTGTGAAAAACGGGGAGTGTGCGAGACCGCATTGTCTCGGGGGCATTGTTGTCTCGGGAGGCATTTGTCTCGGGGACATTGCCTCGGGGTGGGTCTGGAACCCTGTATTATAGTCAGGCGCGTCTGGCCGTCTACCGGGGGTGGCCTTCCAGACTCTCTCGAAGTAGAGCGAGTCGTAACCTGTTGTAATAGATGGGGTTACGTCAAAATCAGTGTTTCGCGTAGCTGGATTCGCAAGAATTCAGTCGTCGCTGCATTCGACTGAATTCTTGCGAATCCAGCTACCCTCGGCTTCCCAATAGCTTCACGCAGGCCTTACGCCGATCCCACGCCCTAAACCCGGTCAACGCATAGGCCCGGATTGCTGGCTCGTTGCTCGCGTCGACCGCCAGGACCAGGCGTGGCCGGCCGGCCTCTCGGGTCATCCACTGCCCGCGCCGGGCAATCTCTCTGCCCCATCCGTGCCCCCTCTCGGTGGCTGCCACCCCCATGTAGATCAACTCCCAATTGCCGTGTTCGGGGTGATCGGTCAACAGCAGGCAGCCGACGTCCCGATCCACGTGCCGTACGAGCAGCCAGCGGCTCGGGTCGAACGCGCCGATCGCCCGATAGCCGGCCAGCACGTCCTCGATCTGCCGAACGCCGTCCAGCAGCGGGCAGTCGAGCGTTTGCCGGTAGGTTGCCTCGACCACGCTGACGAGCCGCTCGTGGTTGGACTCGGCGTAAGGCTCGAACTGAAGGGACGTGTTGGGCATGGTGGTGGGGAACAAGTCCTCCGGGCTGACCATGTAGAGCAGGTCGGCCAGATGCTCGAACCCGTGCCGATGGAGAAACTGCTCGTCGTCCGTCATGCTCATCTCCAGCAGGACTTGGGCAAGATGGACACGCTGGGCCCCGAGCCAGTCGATTGCGGCCGAGAGGAGCTCCGTGGCGGTGGAGTCGGGCTCGTCGGCGACGATTCGCGGCATCCAGACGAGCGCGGCCCGGCCGGGTTGAATCTGTGCGAACACGCCTCCGGTCAGCCGCCCGCCGCGATATGCCCCCAGCAGACCCTGCGGAGAGATCTCCCCCGTTGCAAGGTCCTTAATAGTCGTCTGTATCTGCTCGTCTCGATAGTCCGAGGCCGTCCGGCTACAGAGCAGCCGCATCACCGGGGCATAATCCTCCGGCGGAACCGGTCCAATCGTCGGCACATCGTTTACGGCAGCGGGCATACGTATCAAGATACCCTATTCTCTCGATCCAATAAAGCCGCAACCGGTGGTTGCGCCCGACGCAGAACCAGCGAGCCGCGGGGCTTGCCCCCGCGCACGTAAGCGCCGGGATAAACCCGGCGGCTCGCAGCTCTGCGCCGGGGTAAACCGGGCGGCTCGCCGACTTGGATTGTCAATCGGGACACGGCGGGGGTATAATCCCTCTCGGGCGGTCGATTCGACCCGAATCTTGGGAGTACGCGCAATGAACAGAACCCTGCTGGCAAGCGTCGTCTGTTTGATTTGGCTTGGCCTGACGTGTCCGGTGCCGGGACAACCGGTGCTGGAACGCCTGGAGCAGCGGATACGCGGCCGGCTGGATGGTCCGGCCGACGTGGCACAGCCGGCCGAGCCAGCCGACGATCGGCCGCAGGGTTACCTTGGCGCGGTGGCCGATGACACCGCAGATCGCGGCCGGGGCGTGCGGATTCTGGAGATCCACGCGGGCAGCCCGGCCGAGAAGGCCGGTTTGCGACCTAAGGATCTGGTCACCGGCCTGGCCGGCATCCGCATCCGCCAGATGGCCGATATGGCCGACGTGCTGGAAGCCCACGCACCGGGCGATTCGGTCGAGTTCGAGGTCCTTCGCAACGGGCAGACGAGCAAGATCAAGGTCACCATGGGGGATCGCCGGGCCGAGCGGCCGGCGGCTGCGGCGGTCCAACCGCCCGACCCTGTCGAGCCTCCGGTCGCGGTTTCGCCGCCAGACGACGTCACGCCCGTCGAGAAGTTGCAGCGCCGCATCGAGCAATTGGAGCGTCGCGTGGCCGAGTTGGAACGCCTGGTCGGCGAACTGTCGAAGAAGAAGCCGTAGCGATTGCGATCCGTCGGGGCGAGCCCCGACCTACAGCGCCTCATGCACAAAGTGCATGCCGATCTGGCGGATCGGGACCGGGTGGTTGAGGTCGAGCCAGTATTGAAGCGTCTTACAGACCGCGCCGGCGAACTCGTCATAGTTGGTCGGTTTGCAGATGTAGCTCTGGGCACCCAGCCGGTACGCCTCGGCCACGTCGTTGTCCATGCTCGACGAGGTCAACACGACCACCGGCGGAAACCGCATCGAGTCTTCGCCGCGGACCCGGCGAAGAACCTGCAACACCTGCAAACCGCTCATCTTGGGCATCCGTAAATCCAAGAGGATCAGGTCGGGCATCTTCTCGCCGTCGCGATGGGTGTACTCGCCCGTGGCAAATAGATAGTCGATCACCTCGGTCCCGTCGCGGACCACGTCGACTTGGCAGCCGAACCCGCCGTCGGCCATGGCGCGCCGGAACAGAGCCTCGTGGCTCGGGTCGTCCTCGGCCAATAGAATCGTCTTCTCACCCGTCATGTTCTCACCTTCACTAAAACCGTCCGCGACGCTGATCGGGAGGTTACCCCAGGTGTCTCGTTAATCCTACGCCACCGGTGGCGTTGGGCAAGTCGGTTCGGCCAGACTACCAGAGGCAACGTCCCGCCTCCAGCAATTTGACGGCGGCGTCACAACTTCTGGCTGGCGTGCCCATGTGTACGCAAGTCGTTGTGTACTAACATCTTACGGCTCAGTTCCCGGGGTTCGTGGCGGCACTCTGCTTCCAAGATCCGCGCCGCAACTCGGCCCCATGGGCCTCTTTTGGCCTTACCCGCCGACCGCGGCAGGGCGTTTTCCGCGGGGACACGCCCAGTTTTACAGGCTGATACGCCGGGTGTCCAACGCCCGGGCGACCGATTATGATCGTTGTACCAATCCTTGCTCATTACGCATGGATACGCCGCATTTAGACAGAGCCGGTGCCCGCTGTTTGGTCCCTTATTCCGGGAGTAGTACGATGCATAAGAGAGTTCCCCGTCGCACGTTTCACAAGGCGGCCGCCGCCACGACGCTCGCCATGGCCACCACACAGCTCGCCCATGGACAGGGGGCCAACGAGCGGATCGGCGTGGGTTGCATCGGGGTGGCCAATCGGGGCGGACAGTTGATCGATGCGTTCAAGCATCACGCCGATATGCAGATCGTTGCCTTGTGCGACGTCCACAAGCCGACGCTCGAGAAGGCCGCCGAGCGGGTCGGCGGCGAGCCGGCGGTGTTCGACGATTTTCGCCGCCTGATCGACCGCAAAGACGTCGACGCCGTGGTGATCGCCACGCCCGACCATTGGCACGCCGTGCAGACGGTAACCGCCTGCGACGCGGGCAAGGACGTCTACGTCGAGAAGCCGCTCTCGATCACCATCCACGAAGGCCGGCGGATGGTCGAGGCGGCACGCCGCAACCGCCGCGTCGTGCAGGTCGGCACACACCGCCGCAGCAGCGAACTGTACGCGAAGCTGGCCGCGCTGACCACCTCGGGGAAGCTCGGCAAGATCACCGTCAGCCGGGCGTATCGGCTCAGCAACATGTATCCCAAGGGGATCGGCAAGGTCCGGCCGAGCGACCCGCCCGCCGATCTGAACTGGGACCTCTGGCTGGGCCCCCGGCCGGAGCAGCCCTACCGGTCGAACATCGCGCCGTACAAGTTTCGCTGGTGGCAGTTGTACTCGTCGCAAATGGCGAACTGGGGCATCCACTATCTGGATGCGATCCGCTGGTTGACCGGCGAGTTGGCCCCGGCGTCGGTCTGCGCCATGGGCGGGCGGTTCGCAGTGGACGACGATCGCACCGTGCCCGACACGATGGAGGCGACGTTCCAGTTCGCCTCTGGGCGGCTGGCTGTCTTCGGACAATACGAGGCCGCCGGCAATCCGATCTTCCCGCGCCCCAACCCGAACGTGTCGGCCCCCGAGTTGGAATTGCGGGGCACGTTGGGTACGGCCTACATCGGCGGGCGGCACATTCAAGTCGTACCCGAGCGGGGCGGCCAGTTTCAGGATCGCACGCCCCGGATCGAACCGATCGAAATCGAGGCCCAAGGCGGCAACTCCGACCTGACCACGTTGCACGCGCGCAACTTCCTCGACTGCATCAAGACCCGAGAGAAACCCCACGCCGACGTCGAGCGGGGCCATCGCTCGACCACCATGAGCCTGTTGGCCAACATCTCATTAGCCGTCGGTCAGCGCATCGAGTGGGACGCCCAGCAGGAGCGGATCACGTCGCCCAAGGAGGCCAACGAGTTGTTGCATTATGAGTATCGCAAGCCGTGGGTGTTGTAGGTCAGGGCTTGCCCTGACGAATGCAATCCGGTAAGCTCAACCAATTGAAACGAATCCCAAAACAACTCTACTACGATGACCATGCCTGACTATCGTCGATGGTATGTTCCGGGCGGCACTTATTTTTTCACGGTCGTAACGTACCGCCGGACGCCATTCTTGTGCGACGAAATGGCCAGGCGGCTGTTGCGAGAGTCGATGGAATTGGAGGCGGCAAAGCGCCCCTTCGAAATGCACGCCATCGTCTTACTGCCCGACCACTTGCACTCCTTGTGGACGCTGCCACCGGATGACGACAAGTACTCGCAACGCTGGTCCGCGATCAAGGCCGAGTTCACTCGCAACTGGCTGCGGGCGGGCGGTTGTGAAGGGCGAGTCACTGCGGGCGAGCATGGAGAACAGCGTCGCGGCGTCTGGCAGCCACGCTTCATGGAGCATACGATCCGAGACGAAGACGACTTCGAGAACCACTTCAACTACATCCACTACAACCCGGCCAGGCACGGACACGTCGTCGCTACGAAAGACTGGCCCTGGTCCACGTTTCACAAGTATGTGCAACTCGACGTCTATTCACCCGAGTGGGGCACCAACCCGATGGATTTCCCCTCCGTAGACGAAGATCTCCTCGAGTAGGTCAGGGCTCGCCCTGACGATTGCGCGAGTGAAGCCGACTCCGTCAGGGCAAGCCCTGACCTACGGGCGCAAACCCGATCGATGTCTCCAGCCAGTTGCCGCAACTGCAACCGCCGCCGGCCTCCGGTGAAAGTAACATGCCGGCGGCTGGGATCGTGCTTAGCCAACAGCCCGGCCGCAGACGCGACCAGGCGGTTGTTCGGTTGGCGTTGCTGTCCCAGAGCGTGACGTTGCCGGCGCGGAAGATCACGAGCTTGTCGGTCAACGCGTAGGTGCCGCAGCCGCCGCCGGGCATCGCTACGTCGAGCAGCTTGCCGTCGAACAGGTCGATCACCTTGGGCCGCACAAACACCTTGCCGCCGTGGATCGCCGGCCGCGACATGTGCTTGCCGTGGTCCTTCCCCGGCCAATCGAAATGGACGTCCCAGAGCGGCGCGCCGTCGCGCACGTCGAACGCGTAGGCGTTGTATTTCGAGTCGGAGGAAACGATCACGAGCCGTCCCTCGGCGGCGGCCATGTAGAAGACGACCGATCCATCGGCCGTGTCGAGCGGCTTCTCCCACACCTTCCGGCCGGTGGCCGTGTCCAGGGCAACGAGGAACTGATCCTGCCACAGCTCGGGCATGCCGACGCGGCGCGACTCGGATTGGACGACTTTCGCGTTGCGGCACTCGACGAAATAGATCCGCCCGCCGGTGATCGTGATCGTCGGGTTGATAACCAGCCCGTCGTACGTCCAGCGGGCTTTCCGCGGCGTGTTTGCGGGGCCGTCGCCGGGTCTCTTCTCGATCGAGAAGAGCCGGTCGCTACAGATCTTGAACGTGACTTCTCCGCCGGTCGAATCGTACCAACCGGCACTGCCGCCGCCCCAGAAGTTGGTCCAGGACGTACCCCGCCTGACGGCGCTGCCGATCAATCGCTTTCCATCGCTGGCGATATAGCCCCAGTCGTACTTGTATTCCTTGTCTTCGTTGTTCGGCACGCTGTAGAATCTCGATACCTTCCCATCGGCCGCGTCGATCTGCCAGCATTTGTTCCGCATCGCGGCGAAGACGTGCCGCTCGTCGGCACACCAGTTGCTGCAATCGCGCGGCATGTTGAACCGCTCGAAGTGCGGCAACTCGAGCGACCAGAGGATCGTGCCGTTGTAGGCGTCCAGCGCGATCATCCGATGCAACCCCTGCATGAACAACCGCCCGCCGGTCGACAGGGGCGATGGCTTGCGGCCGTTGCGGTCGGCTTGTGCCCGAGGCCCGGGCCGGCCGATCCACTGCACGGCCAGATCGTCCACGCTACCGGCGCCGCCCAAGGATTCACCGCCGTAGCCCGAGTTGTCGGCCAGGCCGTACTGATGCGACCAGACGCCGCCGTCGATCGGTGGCCTCTTCAAGCGTTGCCACTTGCCTTTGCCGTCACGGGTGAGTCTCACGCCGCCCGGTTTCAACAGCCGATCGCCCTCGGCCGTCGCGTCGGGGTGCGCCACGACCACCAGATCAGCAAAGTTGCCGACGATGGGAAGCTCTTTCAATGAACCCACACGGTGGACGGCCGCCCGGGCGCCATAGAGGCCTGCGCGTTTCAGTGCCTCTCGCGAAGCCGCCACGATTCTCGCGTCGGTCTCCAGTCCGATCACCCGCATCCGGCTATGCCGGGCTAGATGGTAGGCCAGCAGTCCATCGCCGATCACCACGCAGATTCCGTCGCGCACGCCAGCCGTGTCGAGAATCGGCAAAGGCCCATTGGCCGCCGCAGGCTGCGTGTAGTTGAAGAACGTATCACACTCGAACTCCCGTGTGGTGGCCTGCTTGCCATCGACCATACTCTCGATCGCGTAACGATAGACCCTGTTGCGACGCAATCCGGTCAACGTCGCCTCGTGCTCAGCCGTGGCCGCCGAGTCCTCGATCTTGACGATGTCGTATCCGTCGGTGTACCGCAACACGCTCGGCGACGGCTGCTCGGTCCGCCAACGGACGACTGCCGAATCGGGCGTGGTGAATTGCAGATAGGGACCTATCGCCAAATCGACCGTCTCTGCTTCCGGCTTCGGCGGCGGCGAACTGAGATTCTTCGACTCCGTGTGGCTGCGAACTTCCTCGGCAGTCAACGCACGGCCGAATACGCGGACCTCGTGGATCGCACCGGCCAGACGGAACAGCTCATCGTCGTCGTGATACGCGCCGATGTCGTAAAACGCCTTGGGCGGGTAGTCGATCGGCCCCCGCTGGGCGTCGGACGTGCCCGCCAGCCGGCCGTCGACGTAGACCTTCAAGCTCGCGCCGTCGTACGTGCCGACGACGTGATACCACTGCCCGGGCTGGAAATCGGCGTCGGCCGTCAGGTAGGTCAACCGGTGCGGACCCTCCTTGCCGCAGACCGCAAAGCTGAACCGCCGGTTGCTGTAGCCGAGTATCCAGCCACGTTCGTAGTCGCCGTTGTCTTGGATTGCACCGACGATGCCGCCCCATTGCAGGGGCCGGTCGACGCGGACCCACGCCTCGGCCGAGATCGCCCGCTGGGGCAGTTTGGCCCGGTTGTGGTCCTTGGCCAAGGAGACGTGGTTCGATTGGCCGTCGAGCACCAAGGCCTCAAAGGCATCGATCCGCAGCCGCTTGACCGGGCCCACGATCGAGCCGTCGGTCGAGCCGGCGAGGTCCTTGACCGCCATGTTCTTAACCGCCTCGCCCTGGAAGACCCAGCGGCCGACGAGGTCCTTGTCTTCGATCGCCCGGATGGCCGCCAGCGGCGCCGCGGCCGGCGGTGTGGCTGCCGGCTTCGGCGGCACGATCTTCGGTCCCGGGGCGAAACAGTAGACGTGGCCCTCGTCGGTGGCGACCAACAACTGCCCGTCGGCCACGGCCAAACCATACGCCCGGCCACGGACGTCCTGCTGCCAAAGCTGCTTGCCGTCTTGGGCAGCCAAGGCGACGATGCGATCCTGCCCACCGGCAAACAGTACGTCGCCGGCCAGGATCAGCGAAAACGGACAGTCGCAGGCCTCGCTCCACTTGGGTTTTCGCGACCCACGATCGAGCGCGGCCAGTTGGGTGTCGGTCAGCAGATAGGCCGTGCTGCCGGCAACGACCATCGCATTGCCGCCGGGAAAGGAGGCCAGCCGCTGCCGGGTCCCGGCGTCGGTGTCGGAGATCCAGCCGGTCTTATTGCCCGGGCCGTGCAGCACGTGGGCGTCGTCGGTAATCAAGACGAAGCACCCGCCGCCGCCTTTTTTGTCCAATGCTCCGAGCGACTTGCCGGTAGCCCGCTCGAAGACCTGCGGCGGCACGCGGCCTTGCGGCGAGAAGAGCTTTTCGGCCGATGCCAACAGGGCCCCCTCCATCGTCACGCCGGAAAGGTTTTTGATGTAGCGCCCCGGACCGGTCGGTTCGCCCGTGGCGGCGTCGACCGCGCAAAGGTACGACTCCTGCCATGGCAACATGCCGACGGCGAAGTAGGCGGTACCGCGATCGACCAGCACACCGGTTCGGCAGGGCCACATGGAGATCAACCGCCCGTTGTTGAGGATCCGTCGCTTGCACTCGACCGGCCGATGTTTCCAGTGCATCCGTCCGTCGGCGGCGTCGAGGCAATAAGCGTAACCGTCGTCGGAGCCGAAATAGACCTTGCCATCGGCCACGGTGGGCGCGATCCGCACGGGCCCGTCGGTCATATAGATCCACCGCACGCGGCCCGTTTTGGCGTCGAGGCAGTAGACCGAGTCGTCGGCCGAGGAACCGAAGAAGACGGCACAGCTTCCCTCGCTGCCGGCACCTACGACAGCAACCGGATGGAAGACCGGGTCGTAGTCCCGCATCGACCGCAGAGGCTGGAGGTTCGCGTAGGCGTCCCATTTAGCCGGCCCGGCCCAAGCCGGCTGCGGCGGATTGGGCGACTTCCAAACCCACGCTTGTCGCAACGAGTCGACGGCCACACGTTCGGCGGTCACGCCGCTACGCCGGTTGTCGTGTCGAAACGAGGGCCAATCGTCGGCCCGGGCGATATTGGTTGTGCCGATGATGGCCAGGCAGAGTAGAAGGTTCGCACGCATGGTAGTCGTCCTTGGTTTGGGTTACATCTTATGCATGATACTCTCTACAGAAAGCTTGAGCAAACGCCGACGCGTATCGAGAAGGCATGGTGGGGATTGGGGACTCGGGATTGGGGACTCGGCATCATCCCCAGCCCCGAATCCCCAGTCCCCAGTCCCCAGTCCCCAG
>JABMRB010001282.1 GCA_013202865.1 Candidatus Nealsoniibacteriota bacterium
GTCCCAACAACACCGCGTGCAGCGTATCGGTCAGCCGCTGGTTCGATTCGATCTCCCGAATCTGGCTGATTTGCTGGAGAATCTCTTGATTCTCCATCGGGTTGAGCGGGTCCTGGTTCTGCATCTCGGTGATCATGAGCTTGAGGAAGTCGTCGAGGTCGACGTCCTGCATCGCATCGTGGCCGTTGGGATTCTGCTGGCCTTGCGTGCCGAGCACGCCGGAGATCGCTGAGGACATAACGGATGGCTCCTTGAAAATCGTGTTTTCCGGTCCGTATTCCCGGATATCTTCACTGATAACTGATCACTGACAACTAATCACTAAATCACCACGTTCAACTGCGTTCCCTCACCGGGCCGGTTGACCGCACCGGCGTCCAGTTTGGTCTGTTCGGACGTTTCCGCCTCGGCGGTGGGCCGTTGCGGGTCGTTGCCCGAATCGCCGTCTTGGTCTTGCATCTGGCCGGCGCGTTCGTCGAACGGGCCGCCGGGTGATCGGTCGGCCAGATCGACGTTGAACTGATCGATCTTGATGTCCTGCTGGGCCAGCCGCTCGCGCAGCGCGCCCAAATTGTCCAACAGCAGGTTCCTCGCCGTAGCCGTCTCGGCCTCCACGCGCGCATTCATCACGCCGCCGCGCACCGTGACTTCCAGACGCAACGATCCGAGTTCCGGCGGGCTCAGCCGCAAACGCACGGTACGGCTGCGGTCCCCGATCGCCTCGAAGGCCCGGGCAACCCGCTGCACGAACCGAACGCGATCGACGCCGTCGCCGCCTTCCGCCTGCTGGGACCCTTTCGACGCAGTGGCGGAGCCGGCCCGGGTGGCGCCGTCGCGAGTTGACGTTTCGTTCTGGCTGCCCGCCGTGTCGTTCGACGCCGGTCCGTCCATGTTAACCGCCCGGTCTGCATGCGTTTCACTGCCGGCGACGGCTTCCATAGTAATCGCTTGTGCGTTTTGCCCCGCAACGACGTTAGGGGCCGCCGATTCTGCCACCGCCCCGGACGTGGCAACGCGGCCGTTGCCCTCGACGGCCGGGCCCCTCTTGCCGCGCGAGCGACGTGGCGTTTGCGGTGCATCGGCCGGCAGAAGTTGGGCGTCGGGTGAATCGGCAACGTCCGCCGCTCGGCCCGCCGGACCGGTGTCCTGCTCGATCTGTTCGGAGGCAACGACCGCCTTCTCCTTGCCGCCCGCTTGCGCCCGCGCTGCGGATTCGTCACCCACGTCGTCACCCGGTTTCTCCGACTTCTTGCCCGCAACGTCCGTCGGTTCCGCGGTGCTCGGCAGCAGGACCTCGTCGTCGATCACCGGCTCGGTCCCCGACGCCGCTGCCTTGGATTGCACTTCGGCGTCGACCCGTGCAGAGGCGTCCTCGGCCGAACCTTGTTGCGCCGCGTTATCCTGCTCGGCAACGAACCCCTGGGAGTCGCCTCGAGTCCCGGCATGGTCTTGCAAACCGCCCGCGGTCTGGCCGGGCTTCTCGTCCGTCGCCTCATCGGTGGCTTCGCCCGGCAGAACGTCCACGGGCTGGTTGCCGGCCAGGACGACGTTCGGCTCGTCTTCGGCGTTTTCGTCGGATGGTTCGCCGGATGGCTCGCCGGACGGCTTGTCATCGCCATTTTCCGTCGAATCGGCCATGTCTTCCGCGGCAGACTGCTGCGCACTGTCGGACTCGGCGGACGCATCGTCGGCCGCCTGTTCGGCCGAACTCTTTTCGGAGGCCTGTGCTTCGTGCTCGACGCCGTCCGAGTCGTTGCGGTCGTCAGACCGGTTGTCTGCCGCCGGTTGCACGTCGGCCGGGCGCCGCGGCCGTTCCGCGTCGCCGGGCTCGCTGCCGGCGGTCGTGTTCGGCTCGTCCGGGCGCGAACGAGCCCGCTGCAAATGGTTGTCGAACGAGTCGGTCCCGGCCGGGAACATCTGCAACAGGTCGGCCCCGCCCGCAAGCGGCTCGATCGGCAGCATGGCGGGCAGGTTGTCGAGTTTGATCTGTGACATGGTACTCGTACTCGCGGTAGAGTGCGTGCAAAGCGCGATGCGTCTATGGGGTAATCTGTTTGAGCTTCTCTTGGACGTCGGCAGCCAGTCTATCTACGGGATAACCTTCGCTGAGCATGTCGACCAGCACCGGGTAGAGTTCCTCGAGTTCCTGATCGGTCTTGAACTCGGTGATGATCTTTGCGGCTTTGTCGAAAGGCAGGTTCTTGAGCACGAAGACGGCCCTCTCCATCTGTTCCCTCTCAAGCATCATTTGCAGCAGTTTCTTCGACTGCGGTGCCTTCAGACCGCCGATATGATTCACCAGATCGGTCATACCCGTGGTGGCCGCTTCGTCCGTTAGGGTTTCCAATTGCAGCGCGAAGTTACCCGTCACGACCTGAAACTGCTTCGTCTTCTCCAGCAACATCATCTCGTCGGCGGTCAGCCGCCCGAGGGATTGCTTCAGAGCCTGCTCACGGAGTTCCAGGCTCCGCACTCGCAGCGCCCGCTCCTTGAGGACCAGGGCGTAGGAGACCTGCTCTGTGGAAACCTTTTCGAGGTCCTCTCGGGCTTCATCGTGCAACTCGAACAGGTCGACTCCCTGGGCAATCGCGAGGATCTGGATCAGCTTGTCGCTGTCGAGCCCCCACGAGGAGATGACGTAGCCGGCCAGTACGGCCTGGGCCATGATCGTCCCCACGCAAGAATAGACGAGCAATCCACCCGACCTTCGCAACAGTCGTCCGATCATCGTACCATCTCCCGAGCGACCGTCAGTACGGCCGCTTCATCGAGCTGTTTGGCTTCCCGTCGATTCTCTTCCTCGCGATGCCGTTGCGACTGCTTCTCGCGGAGCTTCTCCAACACGCGGACTTCCCGGTTGGCGGCGACCAGCACCTCGCGGCGTCGTTCGATCTCTACGGCTACCTGTTCTCGCTGCCCCTCAAGTTGTTTGCGGTGGGCCTTCAACGTCAAATCGAAACGCTGGGCCTCGACCAACAGGTCGACGTCGACCGAGCCGGGCCCGACCGCCTTGCGGCATCGTTCGACCAACGTCCGCCGCTGCTGATCCATCTGCTCGAGCTGCTGCTGCAACAGATCGTCCACGCGGTAGGCCTCGGCCAGTTCCGCGCGTCGCTCGTCGCGGGTCTCCTCGCGGAGCCGAAGCAACGTCGCTAGTCGGAACTTGAACTTCGACATGGGGCTGGGGGGTTAGGGGTCAGGGGTTAGGGGTTAAGGGTTGCGGAGTTGCCTGGCTCCCGAGTTCCGGCTGGGAAACTTGCGCCGCTACGCGTTCACTGTATTTTTGGAAGAGTTGCTTCAGCCCCTCCCGCGTCTCGTCGAAAGTCGAGGGCTGCTCGACCGGCTGCCGCAGGTATCGGTTCATGTCGTCGAGCAGGTCGACTGCCACGTCGACGCTCCGATTGGTTCCCTTGCGATAGGCTCCGATCGAAATCAAGTCTTCGTGGTCCCGATAGGCGGCAAGCAACTCGCGAACCACAAACGCCGCCTGGCGGTGCGCCTCGTCGGTTACGTCGGGCATCAACCGGCTGAGGCTTTCGAGCACGTCGATCGCCGGGTAATGTCCGCGCGAGGCCAGCGAGCGCGAGAGCCAAGTATGCCCGTCGAGCAGTCCGCGAACCGCGTCGCTGATCGGCTCGTTCGGATCGTCGGCCTCGACCAGCACCGAATAGAAGGCCGTGATGCTCCCGCTGGGGCTCCGCCCGGCACGTTCGACCAGCTTCGGCAGCAGTGCGAAGACCGAGGGTGGATATCCGCGACTGGTGGGCGGCTCGCCGGCGGCCAGGCCGATCTCGCGCTGGGCAAACGCGAATCGCGTCAACGAATCCATCATCAGCAGCACGTCCTTACCCTGATCGCGGAAGTATTCCGCAATCGCCGTGGCCGTGGAGGCCGCCTGCACGCGGACCAGTGCCGGCTCGTCGCTGGTGGCCACGACCACAACGCTCTTGCTCAGGCCGTCTTTGCCGAGGTCCCGTTCGAGAAACTCGTTGACCTCGCGGCCCCGCTCACCGATCAGAGCGATCACGATCACCTCGGCCGACGTGTACCGCGCCATCATCCCCAGCAGCACGCTCTTGCCGACGCCCGACCCGGCGAAAATCCCCATCCGCTGGCCCTTGCCGCACGTCAGCAGTCCGTCGATCGTCCGAACACCGGTGGCCAACGGCCGGTCGATTCGCGGGCGGGTGCATGGATGCGGTGGCTGGCGGACGAACGACGTCCGGTCGCGCAGCCCCGGTTGCGGCCGCCCGTCGACCACCTTGCCCGAGGCGTCGATCACCCGACCGAGCAACGCATCGCCGACACGCAGCCATTGGGCGGTTTGCACGAGACGCACACGATGGCCATGCCGCACGCCGGTCAGATTGCTTCGAGGATAAAGCACGGTTAACCCATCGCGAAACCCAATCACCTCAGCCCGAAGCGGCTCACCCGTCTCACGCCGGATTTCCGCCGTCGCACCCACCGGTGCCGGGAAACCAGCCACCGATACGGTCATCCCGACCGTACTAGCCACCGTACCCGTAAGCGCCGTAGGCATCACGGTTTCAAGTTGTTCGGCAATGTTGAGCATGGGGAAGGGTTGGGGATTTGGGATTTGGGATTTGGGATTTGGGATTTGGGACGTTTAGCGGTCGCCGGCACGGCGACCCACTATCCACTACCCACCATCCACTATCCACTCCCCGCTACTGCGTCAATTCCTCTTCGATTCTGTCTAATTGTGCTTCGAACTGCTGGTCGATCGTGCCGAACTGTGTTTCCACGCGGCAGCCGCCGGGTGTGATTTCGGGGTCGGCCACGATCTCGGCGGTTGCCAGACTCGATAGTTGCCCGATCAACACTTCGACGTGCTCGCCGATCTGTTCGAGGTCGGTCGGGTTCAGGTGCAGCCGCAAATGGGAGCTGCCGGCAGCCAACTCCAGCGCTTCGCGAATCAGCGTCAACGCGATCTCCGGCTGCCGGCTCAATTCGCGGCGGATCAGCCGTCGTGCAATCGCAGCAGCCACGTGGACGGCACTGGCCTCCCATTGCGTTATCCACGCCTGTTTCGCATGCTTGATCTCCTCGATTATCCCGGACAACTCTCCGCGGACAATCTGCTCGATCTGCTCGAGCCCGGCCCGTTGCCCTTCTTCCACGGCCGCTTGACGCACGGCCGCGGCGTCCGCCTGGGCCTTGGTCACGATCTCCACCGCCTTCGTGCGAACTTCGTCCAGGTACACCTGCGCCTGGTCGGTGATGTCCGCAAAGTTGAACACCGTGCCCGGCATATTGCGGTTGGCGTCGGTGGCTCGGATGATTGTGGTCATGGGCAAATTGTGCTAGCAAACGGCCAAGGGTGTCTCGTGCGAACTCTGCATCTGTTTCTGCATGACAACACGCCGAGCCAGGTCGGCGATCTGTTGCCGGGCCGATTCCACGTCGCTCAGCCGGATCGGTCCCGGGTGGTCGAGCCGGTGGCGAACCGCCTGCGCGTCGTCCGCCGGAAACCGGCCGAGGATCCGGTCGATCAACTTGGGTGCCGCGCCGATCAGGGCCGCCATTGCCAACTCGGGCTCGGCCTGTTGGAAGACGGCGCCGAGCGTTGCGTCGTCCAGGCGAAGCAAGTCGTCGAAGTCCATCCGTCGGCATCCGAACCGCTCGGCCAGCGGCCGGTCGTGCTCGGCAAGGTTGTCGAGAATCGTCATCCCGACCGTGCCCCCAGCCGCGCGAAGGATCCCGTCGACGGCCTTCATGCCGGCCGTGCGGCGACGTTGCATCGGTACCTGTTCGGCCAGTCGCGACTGCAATGCCCCTTCCACCTCGCGAAGGATCTCCCGATCGGTCTCCTCCAGGTCGATCAGCCGGCGAATCACGTCGGCCTGCTGCGCCGGCTCCAGCCGCGTCAACACGTTTCCGGCCCGTTCCGCCGGCAAGTGCGACAATACCAACGCGATCGTCTGCGGACGTTCGCCCGCCAACGCCCGAACCAGCTTGTCCTCTCCGGTTTCGTGCAGGAATTCAAACGGACGCCCGCTGTCGACCGGTGGGAGCGTCTGTGCGTCGAGCTCGATACCCGGTGTTTGCGCGCCGGGCATCATCGGGCCGACCCGGGAGAACTCGTCGATCACGCGGCGTTGTTCTTTGGGGTCGATTTCTCCCATGTCGATCATCATTTGGCGGACGCAACGGACCTGCTCGGGCTGCAAGCCGTCGAGCAGTGCGTCGGCGGCCGGCAAGTCGAGACTGGCCACGAGGATAGCCGCCTTGCGGAGGCTTTCGTCGCGCGAACGGTTGTTGTCGTTGGGTTGCGGTATCATGGTCTTAGCCTACATTGCCGATCCAGCCCTTGAGCACGTTGACGGCCGCCTCGGGGTTTTCTTGCACCAGATTGCCGAGTTCGTCGCGTAACGACGTCCCGCTGCCGGTGAACCGTGACAACCCATCCATGGGCACCGTCTGCCGCTCACCCGAGTCGTCGTAATCGCCGGACGTGTCGCCGGACGCCCCGCCGCCGGGCAACGGACTAACCGGTGCCGATCGGGCCATCGAGCGGAGCATCATCAGGCTGATGCCTGCCAGCCCGATCATGCCGACCGTACCCCAGTAGCGTCCGAACCAGGCCATCGCGTTGTCGCTCATTCCCGGCTCGGGTGCTGCCTCGGGCTTGATGTCCTGGAACGTTGTGACGGAGACCAGTTCGGTCTTGTCGGTTATGCCCTCGGGGGTCGGTAGCAGGGTGACCACCGAAGAGCGGATCTCGGCCGCGATTTCGGTGCGGAGTTGATCCAGGTCGGCCTGCTCCGGTTCCTTAGGGTCTTCGCCTTCTTTGGTCGGGTTCCTTTCCTTCCAGACGTCGCGGTAGTAGCTCACCGGCACAACCACCGAGACCGACACCCGTTGGGGAACGTCCGTAAAGCGTACCTGCTCGCTCTTCTGGGTGCTCGGCAAACTCTGCGTGACGCTTTCCGAATCGGCGTCCGTGGTGGACATGCCGGGAGCGGAAGAGGGAGCCAGCGTCTGTCCTTTCATCGCCTGAGCCGAGAGCCCCACCTGCCCTCCTACGACACCTTCGTCGGTGCTCGCGTCACGGCTCGTTGTCTTTTCGTAAACGGGCGTTGTTTTCGGGTCGTACTTGATCGCCGTGGTGCGGTCGATGTACTCCGGTTCGAGGACGACGTCGGAAGTCACGCTGACGCCCTTGACGTAGGCGAGCGCGTTGAGGATCTTCTTGTTCCACTGAATCTCAAACCGGTTCTTTGCCTCGGCGTATTTGTGCGACACGTCACCGGTCTTGTTCTCACCGGGGTAGCTGTAGCCGTTGTTGTCGGTGATCGTGACGCTTTCGGACTTCAGTCCGGCGTAGGCCGAGGCGACCTGATAGCGGATCTTGGCGACCCGGGTCTCGTCGAGCTGACCCGCGCCGACCGGTTTGACGGTGACCGAGGCCGTATTGATCGTCTCGCGAATGAAGCCCGGCTTGGTCGCGGTGTCGAAGACCACCGAGGCCCATTCGATGTCGTCGGCGGCCTGGATGAGCCTCTTCAATCGGTCCTCTTTGTGTGCCTTGAGTCGCTGGTTCTTGATGTCCCGGCCTTCAAACATGCTCTTTTCGCCCAGCATGTCGTTGGTGCTTTCGCCGAACGGGGAGAGCACGGCGTTGGAGTTGGCGATAGCCTTGAGGTATTCGGCCCGCCGCTGCTGCGACACGCGAATCCGCCCGCCGTCGATCTGGAAGTCGGTCAGGCCCGCGTTGCCGAAAGCCAAGGCCATCGTGCGGGCTTGCTCGACGCTGAATTGTTCACCGTCGAACAGGTAGGCATCGCTGCCGGAAACCTGGTAATTCACCAGATACCCCAGACTGACGACCACCACGACCAGCAACAACCCGGCAGTGATCCGCGCTCCCGGTGTCATCGATTTGAACAGGTCGGAAATCTGACCCATCGCAGTGTTAATGAAGTCCATGGGAACAACCTTGGGGGATAATGACTAACAACGAATGACGAACGTGCAGGGTTATCAAACGCGGATATTCTTGACCTCTTCGAAGGCTTGGACCATCTTGTTGCGAACCTGGATCATCAGGCGGAAGGCCAGGTCGGCTTTCTGGACGGCGGTGAGCAC